>NZ_JBGFGP010000056.1:0-282 GCF_041224545.1 Sedimentitalea sp. XS_ASV28
CTGACGATGCAACCTGGTTTTCCGAAGACCCGCACCAGCCCATCCAGCTCTCGGGCGACACGGGCTCCCGAGATACTGGTGTCGGCCATGAGGCACAGGTTTTCGCGGCAGCAATCGTCGATCACTGCCAGGATGCGGAACGTGCGTGAAGCACCAAAGCTGTCCGACAGAAAGTCCAGCGACCACCGCGCATTTGGGCGCGCCGCCTCCGGCATCGGTGTGCGTGTGCCGCGGGCCCGTTTGCGGCCACGTCGTCGCTTCACCGAGAGACCTTCCTCCCGG
>NZ_JBGFGP010000058.1:0-1254 GCF_041224545.1 Sedimentitalea sp. XS_ASV28
ATGACCTGCCCCCCGCGAAATCCCTCATCATGATGTAGAGTCTGCCCAACCTTGAAGGAGCAGACGAATGCGAAAGAGCCGTTTTACCGAGGCGCAGATTATCGGGATGATCAAGGAGCAAGAGGCGGGCATGCCGACGGCCGAACTGTGCCGTCGTCACGGGCTGAGCCCGTCCACGTTTTACAAGCTGAAAGCCAAATACGGCGGCATGGAGGTGTCAGAAGCCGCCCGGCTGAAGGCGCTGGAAGACGAGAACACCAAGCTCAAGCGCCTGCTGGCCGATACGATGCTCGACAACGTGGTCCTGAAAGATCTTTTGGGAAAGAACTGACGACGCTGACCAAGCGGCGAGAGGCAGCGCTCAGAGCGATGCGGGATCACGACATCTCGCAGCGCCGGGCCTGCCGGCTTGTCGGTGTCGATCCAAAGACGGTCCGGCGCGAACGCCCGCCGGATTGCCCCGAGATCCGCAAAGAGATGCAGGAGATTGCAGGCAAGCGACGTCGGTTCGGCTATCGTCGGATCGGCGTCCTGCTCGAACGCAAGGGCATGATCATGAACCACAAGAAGCTGTATCGGCTCTACCGGGAGGAAGGTCTCTCGGTGAAGCGACGACGTGGCCGCAAACGGGCCCGCGGCACACGCACACCGATGCCGGAGGCGGCGCGCCCAAATGCGCGGTGGTCGCTGGACTTTCTGTCGGACAGCTTTGGTGCTTCACGCAAGTTCCGCATCCTGGCAGTGATCGACGATTGCTGCCGCGAAAACCTGTGCCTCATGGCCGACACCAGTATCTCGGGAGCCCGTGTCGCCCGCGAGCTGGATGCGCTGGTGCGGGTCTACGGAAAACCAGGTTGCATCGTCAGTGATAACGGCACGGAGTTCACAAGCCGGGCCATCCTGAAATGGGCCGACCAGAACGATGTGCCGTGGCATTACATCGACCCAGGGAAGCCACAGCAGAACGCCTTCATCGAGTCGTTCAACGGCAGCCTGCGCGACGAGCTATTGAACGAGGAGATCTTTGACACCCTGAACGATGCCCGGCGAAAGCTGGCGCTATGGCGATATGACTACAATGCCGTCAGGCCGCATTCGTCGCTCGGAAACCAGACGCCACTGCAAGCGCGCCGAGCGCTTGAGCAATTTGAGGGCTCCGCGCCCGGCGCGCTTGCCCAAACCGAAACCCATGATTATCAAGATCAAACCCGCAGACTCTCGTTATGAACGAGGGACCGAAGGGGGGCAGGTCAT
>NZ_JBGFGP010000059.1:0-1114 GCF_041224545.1 Sedimentitalea sp. XS_ASV28
GATGCGAACGCGAGCTGCGGTGGCGATTGAGGCGGGGAAGCCGCTTGAGGTTATGGATGTGAATCTCGATGGGCCGCGTGCCGGCGAGGTTCTGATCGAGGTGAAGGCGACGGGTCTGTGCCACACCGACGAGTTCACGCGCTCGGGAGCGGATCCCGAGGGGGCCTTTCCCGCGATCCTCGGTCACGAGGGCGCCGGCGTGGTGCTCGAGGTCGGCGAGGGCGTGCACAGCGTCGTGCCCGGCGACCACGTGATCCCGCTCTACACGCCCGAATGCCGGACCTGCGAATATTGCCTGAACCCGAAAACCAACCTCTGCCAGGCGATCCGCGAGACCCAGGGCCAGGGCCTGATGCCCGACGGCACCAGCCGCTTCTCGATGCTGGATGGCACGCCGATCCTGCACTACATGGGCTGCTCGACCTTTGCCAACCACACGGTTCTGCCCGAGATTGCCCTGGCCAAGGTGCGCAAGGACGCGCCGTTCGACAAGATCTGCTATATCGGTTGCGGCGTCACCACCGGCATCGGCGCGGTGATCAACACCGCCAAGGTCGAGATCGGCAGCCGCGCCATCGTCTTCGGCCTGGGCGGCATCGGGCTGAACGTGATCCAGGGGCTGCGGGTCGCGGGCGCCGACCAGATCGTCGGTGTCGACCTGAACCCCGGCAAGGTCGAGATGGCGACGCGGTTCGGCATGACCGATTTCGTCAACCCGTCCGAGGTGTCCGGCGATCTCGTGGCGCATCTGGTCGAACTGACCCGGGGCGGCGCGGACTACACCTTTGACGCGACCGGCAATGTCGGCGTGATGCGCACCGCGCTCGAGGCCGCGCACAAGGGCTGGGGCGAGAGCATCATCATCGGCGTCGCCCCCGCCGGCGCCGAAATCAGCACCCGCCCCTTCCAGCTGGTCACCGGCCGCTCCTGGCGCGGCACCGCATTCGGCGGCGCCCGCGGCCGCACCGACGTGCCGAAAATCGTCGACTGGTACATGGACGGAAAGATCGAGATCGACCCCATGATCACCCACAAGATGGGCCTCGAGGACATCAACAAGGGCTTCGACCTCATGCACGAGGGAAAATCAATCAGAGCCGTCGTCGAGTTTTGA
>NZ_JBGFGP010000085.1:0-28033 GCF_041224545.1 Sedimentitalea sp. XS_ASV28
GCCGAGATCGGTCGCATCCTCAATCTCCGCGTCCGGCTGATGGCCGCCAACCAGCAGCGCGAGGCGGCTTACGCGCAGCACCTCGTCGCCGACCGGCTGGCCGAGCGCGACTTCATGCAGATGGGAGTTCCCGAATGAGACATCTTCTTCTGACCGTGGCCGCAGTCACCACACTCTGGCTCTCCTCGCCCGCAGCGGCCCAAGGCGTGCCTACCTTTGATGGATCACAGCTTGGTCAGCTCGTGGCACAGCTCGAGCACATGGCCGAGGACCTGAACGTCCAGATGCAGCAGCTCGCCACCATGCGGCTGGAGCTTGAAACCCAATTATCGCAACTGACGAACCTGGAGGCGCAACTGACCTCGCTCATTGAGGGCAGCGGACTTGGTGAACTCTTCGCCACCGTCGAAGAATTCCGCGCGCTGCGTGGCAAGCTGGTGGCCCCGCTCAACACCGCGCAGTCGCTGGCCAGCGGTGATTTCCTGAGCGGCTTCAATCCCGGTGCGGAACTCTCGGCCTCTGTCGAGCGCGTGCTTTCAGGCAGCGGCTTCACCTCGGAACGCCTGAGCACGCTCTCGGGATCGGATCAGCCCGCCGACAACCGCATCGCCACCTCGGCCGGTGCCAGTGCCATGCTGTCCGTCGCAGCGCAGGAAAGCCATGAGGAGGCCGGTCAAAGCCTCGAACGGCTCGAGACCATGGTCGGGCTCATCGACGATCAGGACGGCCTGAAGGCTGCCGTCGATCTCAACACTCGTGTCACCGCCGAGCTCGGCATCATCCTGACCCAGATCTGGCGGCTGGAAGCGGCGCAAGGCGTCAGCGCCGGCCAGCTCGGCGTCGTCGATGCCGCGACCCTCGCGGATGAGCGCAAGTTCCGTTCGATGGCGGTGGATCCATGAGAATGTCCATGATCCACAGCTTGGCTCCAGTTGGGGCGCTTGGTCTCGCAGCACTTGTCGTGGCCGCCCTGCCCAGTGTTGCGTTGGCCCAAACCCCGAGCACAAACCCTTCCGGCGATACACCCTTCAGCTCGATGGCCATCGCGCGGGATGAGGCCCACACATGCCGTGTCCCCAAACCCCCCGCCAATCTGGCCGAGACCGCCTACCTGCGCAATGGCTACCGCGCGATCCTGCGCATCCTGATCGCCGAGGAAGCGCTCGCCTCGGAAACCTGCACCTGCCTGCTGGATCAGTTCACCTGGGATCAGGCGCTCACCGCCCTGCCCCGGTTCCAGACCTCGGACAACCCGCGTCTGCCCTTCAAGGTGCTCTATCTCTACGCGCAGGCCGACGCGCTCGAGGCGCAAGTCGTGGAGGCCTGTGCGGAGTAGATGGGGGTTATTCGCGACATCCTGAGCCAGGTCGACGCGGCGGTGGATACCGTGGCGCAGGACGGTTTTGTCTCTTCGGCAGGTGCTGTCGGCGACGTGATCTCGGCCGGCGCCGCGCTCCTCGTCGTGCTGCTCGGGATCAACGCGGTGATGCAGCTCCGCCCCCTGCCCTTCGGTACCGGCTTTGCCTTCGGCATGAAGGTGGCATTGGTGGGGATATTCGCGCAGAGCTGGGACAATTTCAGCGTCATCTATGACATCGTCACGCGGGTGCCCGACTCTGTCGGCGCCTCGATCCTGGCGCTCACCGGGTCGGGCGACGAGGCCGGGGTCTATGAGAGCCTCGACAATATGGTCGCGCGCATCACTGCCTATGGCGATACGATCGGCGATCGCGCGGGCTGGGTCTTCGGCGCGGTCCTGGGCGCGATATTCTTCGTCCTCTCCGCCGTCTTCGCCGCCGTCACCGCCGGGATCATCGCCTTTGCCCGCATTGTCTTTGCACTGATGATCGTGATCGCCCCCTTCATGATCGTGACCTCGCTTTTCAAGCCGACCCAGTCCCTCTTCGAGGCCTGGACCCGCGCCACTATAGGTTACGCGCTCATGCCGGTCGCCGCCGCAGGGGCCGCGGGCATCATCGTCGCCATCGCCGAAGCGATCGGGGACGCCTCCGCCGATCCGGGCGATGTCGAGACCGTCAGCCTCATCCTGCCCTTCCTCGTGATCCTCATCCTCAGCGCCGGGATCATGGCCTCGGTCCCCTATATCGCCTCCAACCTCACCGGCGTTGTCGGCATTGCCTCGAATGCCGTGGGCCTGACCGGCCTCGCGCGTCAGGGTTTTGTGAACACGCGGGAGTATGGCACGGGTGCCGCCTCGCGCCTCGTTACCGGCAAGTCTCCACACGAGCTGAACCAGATGGCCAATGCGGGCGTGGTGAAGACAGGCGAGATGATCCGGCAAAGCCCCGGCGCGCTTCTTTCCGCCGCCAAGGCCTTCCGCAAACCCTGATGTGAAAGACGACCGACTTGAAGAAGTTTGTGACCAGTTCCCCCGCGCCCGACCGCGATGCTTTCGAGGCAGATTTCATCTACGGGCCCAGGCGGCGCGAGCGCTTCGCCTGGTTCGCGGCAGCCGCCGGCGTGCTGGTCGGCGTCGCCGGCATGGTCGCGGGCGCGAGCCTCTTTCCGCTCAAGACGACCGAAACCTTCGTGGTCGTGGTCGACAAGGAGACCGGCGAGATGGACCGGGTTGCGGCAGTCCAGGCGCTGACGCTTTCCGAGAGCGACGCCATTATCCAGGCCAATCTCGTCGCTTACGTCGATGACCGCGAGACCTATGACCTGACCGACGGCGAGCAACGCATCAACTCGGTGCTCGACCGCTCGGATGGCGACGCCGCCCGCACGCTACGCGATCTCTGGTCCTCCACCAACGAGGATTACCCGATTACCGTCTATGGCCGCGACGCCAAAATCGAGGTGGTGATCAAATCGGTGAACCAGATCGAGCGCGGCGTGGCCCAGGTCCGCTTCACCCGCACGCTGCGTCGCCCCCGCGACACCCGCACCGTGACCCGGTCTTATGTCGCCACTGTCGGCTACGACTTCCAACCCGAAACCCGCCAGCGCCTTCAGGACGTCTGGGCCAACCCCCTTGGCTTCGTGGTGACCTCCTACCGCGTCGACGCCGAGACCCTGGAGAACTGACCAAAATGAAATTCCTGCCCGCGCTCCTCCTGGCGCTTACCCTTCCTGTTGCCGCCTATGCTGAAGCCACGCCACAAGGCGGCCCGCTCGATATCCGCATCCGCACCGCCATCTATAATGAAAACCAGGTCTACCGGATCGAGACCGATCTTCGGCATTCGACGACGATCCATTTCGGGGCGGGGGAGCGGTTTGAGGCCGTGATCGTCGGCGACACCGAGAGCTTCCAGGTCGACCCGATCCCGGAGCTTGGCAATGTGCTGACGATCAAACCACATGTGGCGAATGCCTCGACCAACATGACGGTGATCACCAACCGCCGCACCTATTCCTTCCACCTGCGCGAGGGCTCGATCCCGAACCGCACTGGCATGTTTTTCGAGGTGCGCTTCCGCTACCCCGACGAGGAACGCCGTGCGACGGCGGCCTCCCAACCGAAGGGCTTTGAGGCCCCGCGCAACTACAACTACCGCGTCTCCGGCGAGGGCGACTTCCGCCCCAGCCATATCTATGACGACGGGCGCTACACATATTTTGTCTTCCCGGAAAACACCCGTCAGCCCGCCCTCTTCAAGGCCGATAACCAGGGCCGCGAGCGCACCGTTAACTGGACCCAACAAGGCAACACCGTCCGGGTGCTCGGCGTGAACACCTACTGGACGCTGCGTATCGGGGACGAGGCGATCTGCGCCTGGCGCGACGAGAGCGCCATCTACGTGAGCAACTGACTATGGCCGATCAAACCCCTCCCGATCTGCAGGACCGCCTCGATCAATTCAGCCAGCGCGGCAAGTCCAAGCGCCGCGGCAACGGCCTGGGGGTCGGCGCGCTCGCCGCCGCTCTCGCCCTTGGCGGGGCCGGGGTGGCGTATTTCCTGGCAACCGGACTGCAAGAGGGCGATAGCGCTCTTGAGACCTCTGACGTCGAAACCTTCCAGGACCGTCGCCCCGGCACCGGCGGGCGGCTTGAGTTTCCACCCGACGAGGCCGAGCAATGGGTCAATGACGCGCTGATCGCCGTCGAGGAAGCGCTCGATGTTCCCGCAGCCCCTGCCCCCGAGCCGAGCGCCGAAGTGCTGTCCGAGATCGCCAAGCTGCGCGAGGCCCTGGCCGCCAGCCAGGCCGCCCGCAACTCGGAAATCCAATCCGCCGTCGCGGACCTTCGGAAAGCCTTCGACGAGCAGAAGACGGTGCTTGAAGCCAATCTTGCTACGAAAGAAACCGAGCTGGCCAACCTGCAGCGCCAGACCGACACCCGTATCGCCGGGTTGCAAGCCATGCTCGATGCCGAGAGAGCGCAGCGTGAGGGGCTCGAGGCCGAGCTCGATCGCGAAGGGTTGATCGCCGACCAGCGTCTTCTTGAAGAGCGCCGGCGTCAGGAAGAAGAACAGCGCCAGCGCGAGGCCGAGCGGGTTGCCGAGGAGCTTCTGACCGCGCAGATCAAATCCCCCGCAGTGGTCTATGCCGACGGTCCGCGGGGTGGTGCGAGTGGTGCGGCGATGGCTGATTCTGCTGTCGCCGGCGCAAATGGACCGGCTCTCTCGGGCAATGAGGCGTTCCTGCAAAGCGCGCGGCCGCTCGAGGTGCAGGAGGCCGCCCGCCTCACCCATCCCGAGCGCACCCTGACCCAAGGGTCCGTCATCCAGGCCGCGCTCCAGACCGCCATCAACAGCGACTTGCCGGGGTCAGTCGTCGCGGTCGTCTCTGAGCCGGTTCCGGCCTTTTCCGGGGACCGTATCCTGATCCCCCGAGGCTCCCGCCTTTTTGGCCAATACCGCTCCGGCATCGAGATGCATCAGAAGCGTATCCTCATCCTTTGGACCCGTGTCCTGACGCCGGACGGCACCTCGATGGAAATCGCCGCCGTGGGCGGGGACCAGCTCGGTCGCTCGGGCCTCACCGGTCTCGTCGATACCAAGTTCGCGGAGCGCTTCGGCGGGGCGGCGCTGATCTCCGTGATCGGGGCGGCACCGGCCGTGGCGGCGGAGAGTGCCAACAATGAAACGACCAGCATCGTCCTGGGCGATGTCGGCAGCGATTTTCAGGATGCGGTCGGCTCGGTCATCGCTGACCAGGTGTCGATCGCGCCCACGATCTATGTCGATCAGGGGGCCTCGGTCACCGTGCTCGTCGACCGGGATGTGGTGATCTATTGACCCGGACAGAAAGCCCAGCCTCCTACCTCGAGCGTTATCTCGACCCGTTCCGCGACCTTCTGAGACGCGATGACGTGGTCGAAATCGCGATCAACCCGGACGGCATGGTCTGGCTCGAGGCCGCGGGCGACGCCACCATGCGCCACGAAGGCCAGACCGTGGACCGTACCACTGCCCTCAACATGGCCCAGACCATCGTCGGCGACGCCAAGGCCCGCGTCTCTGAAAAGAACCCCCTCGTCTCCGGCAAGGTGGAATATGCCGGTCGTCCCCTCCGGGTCCAGGTCGCCGTTCCGCCCGCCATCGATCGCGGTGCTTCGATCACCATCCGCCTCTTCGCCTCGGGCAGCGTCCGGGACTACACACCCACCTATCTCTTCGGCAAGGCCGTCTCGCTCGATGCGCTCCGCGCCGAGAAGATGAAAAACATCGCCTCCCTCGCCGAAGAGAACCTTGAGGCCGCGCTGCAAACCCTGGTCGAGGCGCGGCTCAACGTCCTGATCAGCGGCGGCACCTCAACCGGCAAGACCACCTTCGCTCGCCACCTCCTGACGCATGTCAGTGAGCACGAACGGCTGATCACCATCGAAGACGCTTTTGAGCTGTTCCCCGGTCAGCCGAACACCGTCGCCCTCCTGGCCGACCGCAGTGCCGGCTCGCAACGCAGCGCCAACGCCCTCCTTCAGGCCTCCCTCCGCATGCGTCCCGACCGGATCATCGTCGGCGAGCTGCGCGGCGCCGAGGCCCTGACCTATCTCGAGGCGATCAATACCGGCCATGGCGGGTCGGTCTCCACCATCCACGCGGAAACCGCAGAACTCGCCATCGACCGGCTGGCGATCATGGTACTGCAGGCTGGCACACCGCTGACTTTTGCCGAAGTGCGGGAGTACATCCGGAAGTCCATCGATGTGATCGTTCAGCTGGGGCGGGTCGAGGGGAAGCGGGGGATTACCGAGTTCTATCTGCCGGGCTGATGGCGGCATTTAAATGTATGTCTAGGTTGCCGCCATTAGCTGCAACTTGCAGGAATGGCCAGAGTGCGGACGAGGCCGAGTTTCAATCAATCTCTGATAGTCAGACAAATCCAATTGTAACGTTGGAGCGCTTGTTGGCAGCTCCCAACGCCGCCGTGGGATCAATGCTGTTTGCGGTTGTTCCTTGGTGAGCTTTGAACTGCCCAATAGCTCTAAAGATAGGGAGGCGTGCAGGCTGAAATGACTTCAGCTGGGCGATCGGAGATATTGCGGAACCGGTGCGGCTCGCGACTGTTGAACAGGTAGGCGTCGCCGGTTTTCAGGACGCGCACCTCATCGCCGACGGTGACCTCGATTTCGCCGGAAACGACGATACCACCCTCGTTGGCTTCGTGCTCGATCATTGCGTCGCCGGTGTCAGCGCCGGCTTCATATCGTTCGTGCAGCAGCTGCAGACCGTGAGCCTTTGCGTCTCCCACTTGTTTGATGGATATCATTTTCCGAGCCAAATCGTCATTCTGATAGAGAAGCGATGTAAGGTCCCTTAGCTCAGAAGGGGCGAAGAAGGGGCGATTTTTGGTCGCTACTTCAGGCTCAAAAAACTCTGACATCGTAATGTTCAGGCCGCCCAATATTTTGCGCAATGATGCCACGGAGGGACTGCTTCGGTTGGTTTCGATCATGGAAATCTGGCCATGCGGAACATTGGCGGAATCGGCTAACTGCCTCTGAGATAACCCAAATTGTGTCCTCAATGTTTTTAGTCTTTCACCAACGTCAAAATCCTCGGCCATACCGTCCACTCCTTTATCGGTTCGCATCATTGTAGCAGTTCCGTCGTATGCTGCGCAATTTTTTACTAGCAATGCTCTAAATAATGAGCAATGGTGTATGAAATTTTGAGCATCCGAAGGAGAATCGTTGTGACTGCCACTGAGAATCTCAAGGCCCGCCGGGCCTCTGCCGTCGCCAACGGCGTCGCCACCCGCGGCATCTATGCCGAGCGCGCCGAAAACGCTGAACTCTGGGATGTTGACGGAAAACGGTTCATTGATTTCGCAGCCGGGATTGCCGTGAACAACACCGGCCACCGTCACCCCAAGTTGATGGAAGCCGTTGCGGCACAGTCGAAGGCATTTACGCATACCTGTTTTCATGTGGCGCCCTATGAAGGCTATGTCGCACTGGCCGAGCGCCTGAATGCTTCTACCCCCGGCGATTTCGACAAAAAAAGCATGCTGGTCACGACTGGTGCAGAGGCTGTCGAAAACGCGGTCAAGATGGCACGCGCCTATACCGGCCGGTCCGGTGTCATCGCGTTTTCCGGTGCATTCCATGGTCGGACGCTGATGGGTATGGCGCTTTGTGGCAAAGTCACGCCCTACAAGAAAGCTTTTGGTGCTATGCCGCCGGAAGTGCTGCACGCGCCCTTCCCGAATGAATTCCACGGTGTCACTGTCAAGCAGTCGCTGTCCGTTCTGGACAACATGTTCAAAAGCTCGATCGACCCTGAGCGCGTTGCGGCAATGATCATCGAGCCCGTGCAGGGCGAAGGCGGTTTCAACATCGCTCAGCCTGAATTCCTGCGTGCCCTTCGCAAGATCTGTGACGATTACGGTATCGTTCTGATCGCCGACGAGGTGCAGGCCGGTATTGCCCGCACTGGCAAAATGTTTGCCTTTGAACATGCAGGCGTTGCTGCTGACCTGGTGACAATGGCCAAGGGTCTTGCGGGTGGCTTCCCGCTATCCGCCGTGACTGGACGGGCCGAAATCGTCGACGCAGCGCCGGTTGGCGGCATCGGCGGCACCTATGCAGGGAACCCGTTGGCGGTTGCCGCAGCAAATGCCGTTTTCGACGTGATTGAGGAAGAAAACCTCTGCGCACGTGCGACCGAGATTGGCGACATGATCAAGAGCCGGTTGACTGACATTGCCGCGCGTCAGGGCATGGAGGCGATTGGAGATGTACGCGGGATTGGGGCGATGATTGCCTTTGAACTGGTCACAGATCGTCAGACCAATGCGCCGGACTCGGCGCTGACTCAGGCCATCGTGGCTGAAGCCGAAGCGCGCGGGTTGATCATCCTGCCTTGCGGAACGCGTGCCAACGCTGTGCGCCTGCTGCCGCCGCTAACAACGCCGATGGCGCATGTCGACGAGGCGCTGGATATTCTCGAAGCCTCGATCGAGGCAGCAATCAATGCAACCGCGCAAGCCGCGGAATAAGGAGACCGGAGAGATGGCAAAGGACCTCGCCCCCCAATCGAAACCCGACCTGAGTGCCTTCAACTGGGAAGATCCCTTCCTGTTGGAAAGTCAGTTGCTTGAAGACGAGCGGATGATCCGTGATGCGGCGAAGGCCTATTGCGATGAAAAGCTGATGCCGCGCGTTACGGCGGCTTTTGAGAACGAGCAGACCGACCCCGAGATTTTCCGCGAAATGGGCGATATGGGCCTGTTGGGCACCACGATCTCCGAGGAATATGGCGGCATCGGTGCGGGCTATGTGAGCTATGGCCTGGTCGCGCGCGAAGTTGAGCGGATTGACTCAGGCTATCGCTCGATGATGTCGGTGCAAAGCTCGTTGGTGATGTACCCGATCTATGCCTATGGCAGCGAAGAGCAGCGTCAGAAATACCTGCCCAAGCTGGCCTCTGGGGAATACATCGGCTGTTTCGGCCTGACCGAACCCGATGCCGGATCGGATCCGGGCAGCATGAAGACCACCGCCAAGAAGGTCGACGGCGGCTATGTGCTGAACGGCTCGAAAATGTGGATTTCCAACGCGCCGATTGCGAATGTTTTCGTGGTCTGGGCCAAGTCCGACGCCCATGGCGGCAAGATCCGGGGCTTCGTACTCGAGAAGGGCGCCAAGGGTCTGAGCGCGCCCAAGATCGAGAACAAGGCGTCGTTGCGGGCATCGATCACGGGTGAAATCGTGATGGACAATGTTGCGGTGGGCGACGATGCGCTTTTGCCCAATGTCGAAGGGCTCAAAGGACCGTTCGGCTGTCTGAACCGGGCGCGCTACGGCATCGCCTGGGGCGCGATGGGCGCGGCCGAGTTCTGTTGGCACGCGGCGCGTCAATACGGGCTGGATCGCAAGCAGTTCAACAAGCCGCTGGCGCAGACGCAGCTGTTCCAGCTCAAGCTGGCCAACATGCAGACCGATATCTCGCTGGGCCTACAAGCGGCGCTGCGAGTGGGGCGGCTGATGGATGAGGCCAACGCCGCGCCGGAAATGGTGTCGATCATCAAACGCAACAACTGCGGCAAGGCGCTGGAAATCGCCCGCCACGCGCGCGACATGCATGGCGGCAACGGCATCAGCCTCGATTTCCACGTGATCCGTCACATGGTCAACCTGGAAACCGTGAACACCTATGAAGGCACCCACGACGTGCACGCCCTCATCCTCGGGCGCGCACAGACAGGGTTGCAGGCCTTTGCCTGATTTCAAACTCGCCTGTCCCGCGGTTTTTCTTACCGCGGACCAGGCCTTTCTGGACCGGTTTTGACCGCCCATTTGCCCTAACTCCGAGAGCTTGTCATGAAAAAGAACCTTATTGCCGGCCAGTGGCTGGACGGTGTCGACGCGTCTGAAAACCGTAATCCTGCGAATATCTCCGAATTGATCGGGCATTATGCCCGCGCCTCCGCAGAACAGGTTGATGCCGCCGCGACGGCAGCGCGCGCTGCCTTGCCGGGCTGGGCAAACGCCTCGCCCCAGATGCGTTCGGACCTGCTCGAGGCGGTTGCGCAGCAATTGTTTGCGCGCAAGGACGAGATTGGCACTCTTTTGGCGCTCGAAGAAGGCAAGACCCTTGCCGAGGCCATTGGGGAAACGGTTCGGGCCGCCCAGATTTTCCGATTTTTCGCGGGGGAAGCCATTCGTGTGACCGGTGATGCAATTGCTTCGGTTCGCCCGGATGTTGATGTGGACGTTGTGCGCGAACCGGTTGGTGTCGTTGGCCTGATCACGCCCTGGAACTTCCCGATCGCCATTCCCGCATGGAAGATTGCCCCGGCGCTGGCCTATGGCAACGCGGTGCTGTTCAAACCTGCCGATCTGACCCCGGCCAGCGCGCATGTTCTGTCAGAGATCATCCATGATGCAGGGTGTCCCGACGGGGTGTTCAACCTTGTCATGGGGCAGGGGTCTGTTGTGGGCAATGCGATCTCAACCCATCCGCAAGTGGATGCCATTTCCTTTACCGGTTCGGTTCCGGTTGGGCGTGGGTTGGCGGTTACGGCGGCGCAGCACATGAAGAAGGTCCAGCTCGAGATGGGTGGCAAGAACCCGATGGTAGTTCTGGATGATGCGGATCTGGATATCGCGGTGCCCGCGGTTTTGAACGGTGCGTTTTTCTCTACGGGACAGCGCTGCACGGCCTCGAGCCGGATCATTGTTCAGGCCGGGATTCATGACGCGTTTGTCGAGCGCCTTTCTACGGAAATGAAGGCCCTCACCGTTGGCAATCCGCTCGATCCGTCGGTTCAGATTGGACCCGTCGTGTCCGAGAAACAGTTGCTATCCAACCTCGACTATGTCGCCATCGCGGGCGCGGAAGGGGCCGAGGTTATTGGTGGTGAACGACTGAACCAAGAGACGGAGGGGTATTTCCAAACCCCGGCCATGTTCGTGAATGCAACAAACGAGATGCGGTCGAGCCGCGAGGAAATCTTTGGCCCCTGCGCGTCGATCATCAAGGTTGCGGATTTCGATGAGGCTCTTGCCGTGGCCAATGATACCGAGTTCGGCTTGAGTTCGGGCATCTGCACCGGCAGTCTCAAACACGCGCGCACGTTCAAGCAAAAGAGCCAGGCCGGTATGGTCATGGTCAACCTGCCCACAGCGGGCGTTGATTATCACGTGCCTTTTGGAGGTCGAAAAGGATCGTCTCACGGTTCGCGTGAACAAGGGCGCTATGCGGCAGAGTTCTATACTGTGGTTAAGACCGCCTATAGTTTCGCGGGGTGATCAGACATGTCGCGAGAACTTGTCTTGGCAATCAATCCCGGCACCACGACCACGCGCTGTGCGCTTTACGAGACGCGGGCCGAAGGTCTGTACGCAGTGTGTGAGCGGACCCTTGAACATGACGAAACCGTCATGGCGGGGTTCCACAGTATCGCGGCACAGCTGCCTTATCGGAGGGAATGCGTTTCGGCGTTTCTGGCTGAGGAGATGGGTGAAACCGACAGGCTCGTTGCTTGTGCCGGGCGCGGCGGCATGCTTACCCCCGTTCCGCCCGGTGTGATAGAAGTAAACGCGGAACTGGTGCAGTTCGCGCTTCATAAGCCGACGTATCATCATGCCAGCAATCTCGGTGCACCGCTTGCTGAGGGGATTGCGTTTCAACATGGTGTGCGCGCCTTTGTCGTCGACCCGGTCAGCGTGGATGAACTGCCCCCCGTGGCGCGGATTACCGGCTGCCCCGAGCTTCCCCGGTTCAGTTTTGTTCATGCGCTGAATATCAGGGCGTGCGGTCGGAAACTAGCGGCATCCAAGGGAAAAACGCTGGACGAATTGCGGACGGTGGTCGCGCATCTGGGCGCGGGATTTTCGATTGCGGCCTTGGTGGATGGGCGGCTTGTGGACAGCTCGAACCGGATGGAGATTTCTCCGTTCACACCCGAGCGCGCGGGGGGATTGCCGCCTCTTCCGCTGATCGAGCTTTGCTATTCGGGTGCCTACACCAAGGATCAGTTGCTGAAGAAACTCTATGGCAATGGCGGTGTGTTCGCCCATCTTGGCACCAAGGATATCCGCAAGGTCGAAGCCATGGTCGATGATGGCAATGAACGAGCCCGATTGGTCTATGACGCCATGATCCTGCAGATAGCCAAAGCCATTGGTGCCATGGGTGCGGTTGCCGATTTCGATCTGGACGGGATTATCCTTACAGGTGGCCTGGTGAACAGCCCCCGTATTGTTGCCGCCTTGAAGGAAAAGGTTGGTCGTATAGCGGATATCGTCGTCTATCCGGGCAGCAACGAATGCCTGGCATTGGCCGAAGGGGCGGTGCGGGTTTTGGCGGGAGAAGAAGCGGCGATGACGTGGCCGGTTCAGTCAATGGCTGAGGCGGTTTGATGTCGGGCGCCGGGTTCGCAGAATTGATGGCACGGTTTGCCAACGCCGGAGGCGCCAAAAGCCTGTGCGTCGCAGGTGGGAACGATCCGGAGGTTCTCAACGCCGTTGCGGACGCATTGCGACTTGGCCTTGTCGGGCGCGTCGTCGTGACCGGAGATGTGGGTTGGATCGCGCGGCATTTGCCTGCGGACGTGGCGGAGCAGGTTGATTTGCGTGACGGCGAAACGCCCGCCGAATGTGCCAACAAGGCCGTCGAGGTAGTGCGCGCGGGAGAAGCCGGTATCTTGATGAAAGGCCATGTTGACAGCACGTCCTATCTGCGCGCGATTGTGAGCCGCACAAACGGACTGCGCGACGGCGGGGTTTTGTCCAACGTGACCGTGGCGGAAATGGCGTCTTATCCCAAGTTACTTGCCGCGACAGATAACGGTATCGTTCCGGCGCCCGATCTTGACCAGAAGAGGCAGATCATCCTGAACACGGCTCGGCTTTTTCGTGGGCTTGGCGTGGATCCGGTCAAGGTTGCGGCGGTGGCCGCGACCGAGAAGGTGTCAGACGCGCTGTCAGCGACGCGTGATGCGGCTGCGCTGAGCGAGGAAAGCTGCAACGGGGAAATGCCAGGTTTCATCGTGGACGGGCCGTTTGGCTATGACGTCGCTGTCAGCCGTTCGGCGGCGATCAGCAAGAAACTGGATCAGTCGGGGGTCGCAGGTATGGCTGACCTCTTGCTGTTTCCAACAATCGAGGCGGCGAATGCCGTCGCGAAATCCTGGAAATACCACGGCCAGGCGGAAACCGGATCACTGGTGCTTGGGGCAAGTGTGCCGGTGCTGCTGAATTCGCGTTCGGATTCAGCCGCGCGCCGTATCAATGCACTATTGCTGGCTCTGGCCGCCCTGGCAGGGGAAACCTCATGACGTTTCAGACAATAGGGGTCATCGGTGCCGGGCAGATGGGCAACGGGATCGCACAGGTGTTTGCTGCGTCCGGTTTCGAGGTGCGCTTGAACGACCTTTCGGGCGACGCGCTGGAAGGCGCTGTGGCGCGCATTTCCAAGAGCCTAGATCGGCAAGTGGCCCGTGGTCGGGCGACGGATGCAGAGAAAGCTGTCGTGATGTCTCGGATCGGCACGACAACCGATCTGGGGGACCTTGGCGCCAGCGATCTTGTGATTGAAGCGGCCACGGAACGCGAAGATATCAAGGCCCGCATCTTATCCGATCTGCAACCCTCCCTGCAGTCCCACACCGTTCTTGCCAGCAACACGTCATCCATCTCGATCACACGGCTTGGCGCAGGGACGGACCGCCCGGAACGTTTTATCGGGCTGCATTTCATGAACCCTGTTCCGGTCATGAAGCTTGTGGAGTTGATCCGGGGCATCAATACGTCCGAGGAAACTTACAGGGCGATGCTGGGACTTATCGAGCGGATCGGCAAAGTTTCCGCAAGCGCCGAGGACTATCCCGCGTTCATCGTGAATCGTGTTTTGATCCCGATGATCAACGAGGCGGTTTATGCGCTTTATGAAGGTGTCGGCAACGTGGCGAGCATCGACGCGGCCATGAAGCTTGGCGCCAATCACCCGATGGGGCCGCTCGCGCTGGGGGATTTCATCGGGCTGGATACCTGCCTTGCGATCATGAACGTTTTGCACGGCGGGATGGCCGATACCAAGTACCGGCCCTGCCCACTGTTGACCAAATACGTCGAGGCCGGATGGCTGGGCCGAAAGGTTGGCCGTGGTTTCTATGATTACCGGGGCGAGACCCCGGTGCCCACCCGTTAGTTTCAATAGGAGTCTACCGCCCATGAAGGTACTTGTACCTGTGAAGCGCGTGATTGACTACAACGTGAAGGTTCGTGTGAAAGCGGACGGGAGCGGAGTTGATCTCGCCAACGTGAAGATGTCGATGAACCCGTTCGACGAGATTGCCGTTGAAGAGGCGATCCGCCTGAAAGAGGCCGGCAAGGCCGAAGAAGTCGTGGCCGTGTCGATCGGCGTCAAGCAGGCCCAGGAAACGCTGCGCACCGCGCTGGCGATGGGCGCCGACCGCGCCATCCTCGTTGTGGCTGCTGATGATGTGCACACCGATGTTGAGCCGCTGGCCGTTGCCAAGATCCTCGCCAAGATTGTCGAGGAAGAGGCCCCCGGTCTGATTCTCTGTGGCAAGCAGGCGATCGACAACGACATGAACGCCACCGGTCAAATGCTGTCGGCCCTGATGGGCTGGAGCCAGGCGACCTTTGCCTCCGAAGTGGACAGCGATGGCGACAAGGCCGTTGTGACCCGCGAAGTGGACGGCGGTCTGCAGACCATCAAAGTGTCGACCCCGACTATCATCACCGTCGACCTGCGCCTGAACGAGCCGCGCTATGCGTCGCTCCCGAATATCATGAAGGCCAAGAAAAAGCCTCTGGATGAGAAAACCGCCGCCGATTACCGCGTCGACGTCACCCCGCGTCTGGAAATCGTGAAAACCGAAGAGCCCGCCGAGCGTGCCGCCGGTATCGTGGTGGGTTCGGTCGACGAACTGGTTGAGAAACTTAAAGAAGCGGGGGCTGTCTAATGGCTGTTCTTCTTCTCGCAGAAGTCAACAATGGCGAACTGGCGATGGACGCCACCGCCAAGGCTGTCACCGCCGCCAAGGCGCTTGGTGACGTGACCGTTCTGGCCGCTGGCGCCTCTGCCGCAGCCGCTGGCGAAGCCGCTGCCAAGATCGACGGCGTGGCCAAGGTGCTGGTGGCCGAAGACGCCTCGCTGGGCCACCGCCTCGCGGAATCGACCGCAGCACTGATCATATCGCTGGCTGGCGATTACGAGCACATCGTTGCCCCCGCCACCACCGACGCCAAGAACGTGATGCCCCGTGTGGCCGCGCTTCTGGACATGATGGTGATCTCGGAAGCCACCGACGTGGTCGACGCCAACACTTTCGTGCGCCCGATCTATGCCGGTAACGCGATGCAGACCGTCAAATCGAGCGACGCCAAGAAGGTCATCACCTTCCGGACCTCGACCTTTGACGCCGCTGGCGAAGGCGGCTCGGCATCGGTCGAAACCGTTGGCGCGGCTGAAAACCCCGGCCTTTCGGAATGGGTTGAAGACAAGGTTGCCGAAAGCGACCGCCCCGAGCTGACATCGGCTGGCGTTGTCGTGTCGGGTGGCCGTGGCGTTGGTTCGGAAGAGAACTTTGCCCTGATCGAGAAACTGGCCGACAAGCTGGGCGCCGCCGTTGGCGCGTCGCGAGCGGCTGTTGACTCGGGCTACGCTCCGAACGACTGGCAGGTGGGTCAGACCGGCAAGGTCATCGCCCCCGAGCTCTACATCGCCGTGGGCATCTCCGGCGCCATCCAGCACCTCGCGGGCATGAAGGATTCCAAGATCATCGTCGCGATCAACAAGGACGAAGAAGCCCCGATCTTCCAGGTCGCAGACTTCGGACTCGTCGCAGACCTCTTCGCCGCAGTACCAGAACTCACCGACAAACTGTGAGGGTGTCATGGAACACGTACAGATTCCCGATCCGCTCGTTGAACACGGCTTCAGTGCCTCTGTCGATCACACGTTCGACAGGGCGGTCCAGTTCCTGAACCTTTCGCCGGGTCTTGAGCAGAAGATTCGCGTCTGCAACGCCACCTATACCGTGCGCTTTGGTGTCCGGCTGCGAGGCGGGATCGAGACCTTTACCGGATACCGGTCGGTTCACTCCGAACACATGGAGCCGGTGAAGGGGGGGATCCGCTATTCGCTGGCTGTGAACCGGGACGAAGTTGAAGCGCTGGCGTCGCTGATGACCTACAAATGTGCGTTGGTCGAGGCGCCTTTTGGTGGCTCAAAAGGCGGCCTTTGCATTGATCCGCGCCAATATAGCGAAGAAGAGCTTGAGCGCATCACGCGCAGGTTTGCCTATGAACTCGCAAAGCGGGACCTGATCCATCCGTCACAGAATGTGCCCGCCCCCGACATGGGAACGGGTGAACGTGAAATGGCGTGGATTGCCGACCAGTATGCGCGCATGAACACGACCGACATCAACGCCCAAGCCTGTGTGACAGGCAAACCGGTGTCGGCGGGCGGAATCGAAGGCCGGGTCGAAGCCACGGGGCGCGGCGTGCAATATGGCCTGCGTGAGTTCTTCCGACATCCTGAAGACGTGGCACGGGCCGGTTTGCAAGGATCACTCGACGGAAAACGGGTGATTGTGCAAGGGCTGGGCAATGTGGGTTATCACGCGGCCAAGTTCCTGTCCGAAGAAGATGGCGCCAAGATCATTGCCATTCTCGAGCATGATGGCGGTCTGTTCAGCGCGAGCGGGCTGGATGTTGAGGCCGTGCGTCAGTGGATCCTGCAAAATGGCGGGGTGACCGGGTTTCCCGATGCCGTCTACGTTGAGAATGCGCCTGCACTGCTTGAAGAGGACTGCGATATTCTCATCCCGGCAGCCCTTGAAGGTGTGATCAATCAACACAACGCAGCGCGCATCAAGGCGCCACTGATCATCGAGGCAGCAAACGGGCCGATCACATTCCACGCAAATGAAGTTCTGCGAGCGAAAGGCACGGTGATTATTCCGGACCTCTATGCCAATGCCGGGGGTGTGACCGTCAGCTATTTTGAATGGGTCAAGAACCTGAGCCATATCAAGTTCGGACGCATGCAGCGGCGCCAGGAAGAAGCCCGGCATCAGCTGGTCGTGGACGAGCTGGAACGATTGTCCAAAGCGATTGGTACGACCTGGGAATTGTCGGCGGATTTCAAATCGCGGTACCTGCGCGGTGCTGATGAGCTTGAACTCGTGCGTTCCGGTCTCGATGACACGATGCGGAGCGCCTATCAATCCATCCGCGCGTTGTGGCATGCGCGGCCGGATATCGGGGACCTGAGAACGGCAGCCTATTGCGTGTCGATCGAAAGGATTGCCGACAGCTACCGCTCCAAAGGGCTTTGATACGATGATGAATTCGGTCCTTCGCCCTGTCCGGGGCGAAGGTTGACGCTTTATCCGCTGATTTCGGATTTGAAGGCGGATGGGGTGATGCCGAACTTGTTCTTGAACAGGCGCGAGAATTGCGCCTGATCCGAGAAACCAAAACGATAGGACACTTCCGCGATCGGCAGACCTGATGCCGAGGCCAGACGATCCCGAGCCGCAATCAGGCGCTGATCGCGGATTTGCTGGCTGACCGTGCCGTTCACGTCCTTGAACAGGTCATGCAGGTAGCGTTTCGAAATACCGCATCTTTCCGAGATCAAGTCAGGCGACAGTTCTGGGTTTTTTAGGTTCTCCCGAATGAATTTCTCAACCCGCGCAATGTGCGCCGAGCGAACCGCTGAAAGGTTGCTGGTGCTGGCGTCGACGGTTTCATCAAGAGCCAACCCGAGCAGTTCCAAAAGCTGGCGTCCCACGGTTTCGCTTGCCGCTGGTCCAAGATCCGAAAGCCTTGAATGGGCCTGGTCCACCATCGAGGCAAACAAGCCCGCCGTACCCGAGGTTGCGTTGAACACCTGGGCGCAAAATCGGTCGGGTTGTCGCACACGTTCCTCAAGCGCCTTGCGGCCAACCTTGAGAACAAACAGGTCATTGGGCTTTTCATAAAGGAACCGGTAGGGTTCATCGCCGCGTTCGAGGATGAAGCCACCCGGATCACAACGCACCTCCCGCCCCAGTTGGCGGAACTCGACCGAGGTCGCCCGAGGCAGGGTGATCAGGTATTCGCCCTCGTGCGTGTCTCGAATATGCGCGCGCCGCCGCTCGTAGCTCAAAGGGTCCGAGGTCAGCCTGGACATGGCGACATGGCCCATGGACATGCGGCTGAGTTGGCCGTTGAAATGGATCGGATCACGAAACTGAAGCTCGAGTGGAAAGTACGAGTCATTGACCACCGCGTTCCATTTGCTGGAGCGGTGCTGCGGCTCAGTCGTGGCCGTCGAGAATGTGAACTCGGCGGTCATATGTGTTCCTCCCATCGGAAAGCATAATCCAAAGCATCAATAAAACAAAGGAAATTGGCCACTCTGCGCTCAGCGGCAAACGGTTCTGCGCTGTGCGACAAATTGTTCTGCGCAAATCTGCAAACGCTCTTGCGCTGATCGTCAAGACCGCCGCGACGCGCCGAGACAGGCTGGTTGCATGTGATCGACGTGCAGGAGGAGCACGCCGGATCGGGGGAAAACAAACACACCCGTCAGGCGGCCTTTCTGCACCCATGCAGAGGACCAGAACGAATGGCTAAGAGACAAGTTGACCCCATCACACTTTCAGTGGTGCGGGGCGTATTGGAAACGACACAGCGCGAAATGACGCTGGCCTTGGAAAAGACCGCGCGCAGCTCTGTCTTCAACCTGGCACATGATTATTCGACGGCGTTGTTCAACCATACGCCCGAAATGATCCTGCAGGGTCAGGACATTCCCATTCACCTTGGGTCGCTGATCCCAGCCATGAAATCGGTTGCGGGTTTCTTTGAGGGCGATATCCACGAAGGCGATCTCATCCTTCATAACGATCCGGCCTATGGCGGCAGCCACATCATCGACACCTGCATGTACTACCCGGTGTTTTATGAAGGCGAGCTGGTGTTCTGGACGGTCTGCAAGGGCCACCTGACGGATATCGGCGGTCCGGTGCCTGCGGGCTATAACCCTGAAGCGAAAGAGATCTTTGCCGAAGGTCTGCGGATTCCGCCGATCAAGCTGTGGGACAAGGGTGTTCCGCGCAACGACATCATGAACATGCTTCTCACCAACATGCGTGCGCGTCGCGACCAGGAAGGCGACTTCAACGCCCTGATCGGGGCCTGCCAAGTGGGCGCGCGCAACCTGATCGCGCTGATGGACAAGTACGGCAAAGATACTGTTCAGGAGTGCATTGCCGAACTGCTCGACATGGCGAACGCGCACATGAACGGTCTGATCGCGCAAGTGCCAGACGGAACCTATTCGGGTAAGGCCGTTCTGGAAGATGCGGGCCACGGTTTCGGCGATTTCGACATCACGGCGACTGTCACGATCAAGGGTGACAGCTGTCATATTGAAATCGAAAGCCCGCCGCAGGTGCCCTATTTCATCAACTCCTACGAGGGCAACTCGTATTCCGGGGTCTATCTGGGCCTGATGATGTTCGCCCAATTGCCGCCGCCCTATAACGAGGGGCTGTACCGCAATGTGACGGTCGATATGGGCAAGAAGGGTTCGCTGTGTAACGCCCAATCGCCCGCCCCGCATATGAACTGCACCACCACGCCGATGGAGACACTGACCGACGCGGTGCGACTGGCCTTTGAACAGGCCGCGCCTGACAAAGTGTCGGCCAGTTGGGGCCACGCCAACGGGTGTAACATTGCCGGGTGGGACAGCCGCCATGACGAAGAATACGTCACCATGGTGCTGGCCTCGATCATTTCGGGGGCAGGTGCGACCGCCTCTCAGGATGGTTGGCACGCTTGCGGGCCGGAGTGCTGCTTTGGCGCGCTGACCTCGGGCGACATTGAGATGCTCGAGCACTCCTATCCGATCATCATCCACGAATACGGGCTGATGGAAGACAGCGGTGGTGCGGGCAAGTTCCGCGGGGGATCCGGCACCCGTTGGGCGGTCGAGCCTCTGGACACCGACATGACACTGGTCACCTTCGGGGAAGGGCGCCGCATTCCGGCCATGGGGGCCGCTGGGGCGAAATCCGAAATGGTCCACAAGAAGGTTGGCCGTCTTGAGATCACCCGCGATGGCGAAACCCAGATCATCACCGACAACGTGATCGAAACCATCAAACCCGGCGAGATCGCGGCCAACCTGAACCCCGGCGGCGGTGGCTTCGGCAACCCGTTTGAACGTGACCCCCTGAAAGTGGTCGAGGACGTGCGCAATGGCCTCGTGTCCATCGAAGGTGCGCGGCTGGATTACGGCGTGGTCATCTCGGATGCAGACACACTTTCCATCGACGAAGACGCCACGGCCAAAGCCCGCGCTGCGGCCTGAAGCCCCTGACTGAAAGGAATATTACTATGCGAACCCAATATCGTCTGGGCATCGACGCTGGCGGCACATTCACCGACTTCATTCTTGCCGACAAAAAGGGCGGGACACGGATCTTCAAGGTTCTGTCGACCCCGACCGAGCCGACCAAGGCCATCAAGAACGGCTTGGCTCTGATCACCGAAGAAACCGGGCTGACGGCACAGGAAATCGTGTCGAACTCGGATCTGTGCATCAACGGCACCACGGTGGGACTGAACGCGCTGATCACCCATACCGGGGCCAAGACCGGCCTGATTGCGACCAAGGGGCACGAGGACTCGATCGAGATCCGCTTGGGCCACAAGGAAGACGGCTATCGCTATGACCCGGATTATCCCCCGGCGACCATGCTGGTGCCGCGTCACCTGCGCAAAGGGGTCAGCGAGCGGGTGATCTCGGACGGGTCGGTTAAGACACCGATCAACGAGGAAGACGTGCGCGCCGCCTGCCGCTATTTCATCGCCGAAGGTGTTGAATCGGTTGCGATCAGCTTTGTCTGGTCGGTGCTGCACCCCGAGCACGAAAACCGCGCCGCCGAGATCGTGCGCGAGATGATGCCCGATGTACGCCTGACCGTGGGCAGCCAGCTGTATCCGCAGGTGCGCGAATACACACGTACGTCGACCGCTATCGTGAACGCCTATTTGGCACCGATCCTGCAACGCTATGTCGAAGCCATCGACGCCTATTTCCGCGAGCTGGGCAGCCAGCATCCGGTGCGGTATTTCCAATCGAATGGCGGATTGGCGTTGGGCAAGGTGGTCAGCGATCAGTCGGTTTATGCGATCAACTCTGGTCCCGCATCAGCACCACAAGCGGCGCTGGACGTGGCCGAGCCTTGGGGTGACAAGAACATCATCACCTGTGACATGGGCGGTACCTCATTCGACATCACACTGACCAAGGACGGGCAGGCAAACGTCAACAAGAACATCGACTTCCTGCGGTATCGCATCGGTATCCCGATGATCCAGGTAGAGACGCTTGGTGCGGGCGGTGGTTCGATTGGCTGGATCGACTCCATGGGCCTGATGCAGATGGGACCGCAGTCGGCAGGGTCCGAACCCGGACCGGCGTGCTACGGACAGGGCGGTGAGAATCCGACCACGACCGACGCCAACCTTGTGCTGGGCTATCTGAATGCCGACGGACTTATTGGTGGTCGCCTGCCGCTGGATGTGGAAAAAGCGCGTGGCGCGATCAAGACGAAACTCGCCGACCCGTTGGGTATCTCGGTCGAAAAAGCCGCGTATGGCATGTTCACAATCGTCAACAACAACATGGTCAACGCCATCCGCCGGGTGTCGGTCGAAAGGGGCTATGACCCGCGCGACTTCGTGCTGATGGGTGCCGGTGGGGCCACCGGGGCGCATATCACGGCGCTGGCACGTGAAATGGGCATTTCCAAAGTGCTGATCTCCAAACTGGCCTCGGGTCTGTGCGCTTATGGTCAGATCATTTCGGACGTCAAATACAACTACATGGCGCCTGCACCGATCCGTTTGGAAGGGGCCGAAGCTGCCAAGAAGCTGGACAACCTTTTCAACTCGCTTGAAGCGCGCGGCAAGGTCGACCTTGCAGGTGATGGTTTCTCGGAAGAGCGGATTTCAATCCGCCGCTCGCTTGATATGCGTTATGTGGGCCAGGTGCACGAATGTACGGTCGAGATTGATCCGTTCGAAGTGACCGAGGCCACGATCGAGGACATCAAGGCTGCGTTCCACGCGCGTCACAAAGAGCTTTACACCTATGACGAGCCGCACAATGCCGTGGAAATCGTCAACGTGGAAAGCACGATTGCTGGTCACGTGGACAAGCCGGAACGCATGAAGATTGGCGCAGGTAAAGGGGCACATGAAACCCTGAAAGGCACGCGCCCCATGGTGTTCAACGCCGACGGCATCGCCCAGGACACACCGGTTTATGACGGCTCGCTCATGGGGGCCGGTGACACGTTGCACGGACCCGCTGTGATCGAAGAGGTCACGACCACCATCGTGGTCGAGCCTGGTTGGACCGTCAATCTGCATGACAGCGGCGTTTATGTTCTGACCGCAGATGCGGCGACAGAGCAAGGTCAGGCCGAGTCTCGCAAGGAACTGGCCGAGGTCTGAACGATGGTGCGGCGGAAAGATAAGGGTTCTTCCCTGGCGGCATCCGGGGTGACGGTGGCCTTCGGGGGTTTCAAGGCCCTGACGGATGTCACGATGACGATCACTCCGGGTGCCGTGCATGGGCTGATTGGTCCCAACGGTGCAGGCAAGACAACGATGGTCAACACATTGACCGGGTTTCAGACCCCGACAACCGGGACAGTCACGCTTGGGGACAGCAATGTCGGAACTTTGCCGCCGCACGAAATGCGCCGGGCCGGTGTGGCCCGGACCTTCCAGGCGGGACGGCTGTTTCCGGGTCTGGATGTGTTGGACAACCTCGCTGTTACAGGCGTGGGTCTGGGGCACTCCCGGTCGGCCTCCGAGGCCGAAGCACTGCGGCTGCTTGACTGGATGGGCGTGCCCCATCTGGCCGAGCAGCCTGCGGCCGGGCTTCCCTATACGGATGAACGGCGCGTGGGTATCGCGCGCGCGCTGATGTTTGCGCCGGATTTCCTTCTGTTGGATGAACCGGCGGCGGGCATGTCGGAAGCCGAGGCAGCCGACCTTGCTTCCCTTATCAAACGTGTGGCCGAGGAACTTGGTACCGGGGCTCTGCTAATCGAACACAATGTCGGGCTAGTCCTGTCGGTTTCCCACCATGTCTACGTGCTGGATGCCGGCCAGATCATCGAAGAAGGCGACGTCGACGTCATCCTTTCGAGCCAGGCCGTGCGCGATGCCTATCTCGGCTCGGATCAGGAGGCCGCGTGATGTCCAAACTTGGTGTTTTTGACGTGTCGGTGCGCTATGGAAAGGTTCCGGCGCTGACCGATGTGACCCTGCATCTGGAAGAAGGGGAGCGGGTATTCATCTCGGGTCCGAACGGGGCCGGAAAATCCTCTTTGCTCGGGGCCATCAGCGGAGCGGTTGCCACCACACATGGCCGGATAGAAATGGATGGTCACCTCCTTACGGGCAGAGCACCCGAGGCCATTGCCCGGTTGGGTTTGTCGATGGTGCCCGAAGGGCGCGAGATTTTCGGCAGCCTTACCGTGTCCGAGAACCTGCGGGTCGGGACCGGCCTGCGCCGCGACCGGGGCGCCGTTGAAGGCGATATCGAAAAAATCTTTGAAGCTTTCCCTATACTTGGTGAACGCCGCCATGCCAGCGCGGGGGCCTTGTCCGGGGGGCAACAGCAGATGTTGGCTATTGGTCGCGCGCTCATGACCAACCCGAAACTGATGATGGTCGATGAACCATCCTTGGGCCTAGCCCCAAAGATCGTGGATCAAGTCTATGACACGCTCGTACAGCTTCAGGAAGAGCGCGGCCTGACGCTCTTGATCGTGGAACAAAGTTCCACGCGTGCCGCTCGTGTCGGCGGCCGGATGATCCTGTTGCGCGGCGGGTCTGTCGTGGGTGATGGCGACGCTGCGGCCTTCGCCGAAAAGGACCTGCTGAGCGAGGCCTACTTCGGACAATCCAAGGCTCAACCCAATAAGGAGGCCGCCCAATGACCTCTCTGGCCCAACTCTTTTTCGATGCAGCGTCTCTGGGAGGAATCTATGCGATGGCCGCCCTCGGGATCGCGCTGATCTTCGGGGTGATGAACCTCGTCAATTTTGCCCATGGCGAATACATCGCCTTTTGCGTCTTTGCCCTGATTGTCCCTTCGACCGAAGCGGTCGCGGTGATGTTCCTGGGCAAGGCCCCGGCCTTCCTCTTGATCCCTGTCCTCCTGGGTTTGGGGGCCGGGGCCGCAGTTGCCAGCGAATACGTGGTGTTCCGCCATATGCGCAAGGCAACGCCTGTGGCGATGATGATTTCCTCTTTCGCACTGGGTTTCGTGATCCAGAATGCCCTGCTCGCAGTCTATGGCGGGCGGCCAAAGGCGATCAGCCTGTGGCCTGATCTGAATACCCCAGTGGGTGTTCTCGGGGCACAGGTGCCTTTGCTGCAGCTGATCGTGGTTCTGACAACGCTCCTGGTGGTCTGTGCGCTGGCGCTCTTGCTGAAGAAGACCCGGCTGGGATTGGAAATGCGGGCGGCTGCCGAGAATTTCACCATGGCCCGGTTGTTGGGCGTGCGTGCGAACGTGGTCATTACCGGAGCGTTTGCATTGTCTGGGGCCCTTGCCGCCGCTGTGGCGTTGATCATGGCGACCCAGACCGGTGTGGCTGACGTGCGCATGGGCGGGCAAATCATGCTGGTGGCCTTCATCGCCACCGTCATTGGAGGGCTTGGCTCTTTGCCTGGTGCAGTCGCTGCCGGTTTCCTGATCGGCGGAGCATCGGTGCTATTACAGGCTTTCCTGCCGCTCGAAGTTCGGCCCTTCCGCGACGCCTTTCTCTACACGCTGGTCATCGCCTGCCTTCTGCTTCGCCCGCAAGGCCTGTTCGCGGCCAGTTCTGCTAAACCGAGGATCTGAACCATGATGGGAAAACACGCTCAAACCCGGATTCTAGCTTATTCCACTCCCTTGGTACTGAACGGTGTCCTGCTGGTGTTCGTCGCCGCCGTCACCCTGACCGGAGACAAGGCGCTTGGCCGCATGGCCGCCGAAACCCTGATCCGTGTGGTTCTGGTGGTCGGTCTCTGGATCTTCGTCGGCAACTCGGGCGTCGTGAGCTTCGGTCACGCGGGATACATGGCCATTGGTGCCTATTGCTCGGCATGGCTGACGCTCAAACCGCAGATGAAGTCACTGTTTCTGCCGGATTTGCCGTCCTGGCTCGCTCAGGCGGAATGGTCGGTGTTGCCTGCTGCCATCGCGTCGGGTCTTCTTGCGGCCTTCGTCGCACTCATTTCAGGGGCCACAATCCTGCGTCTTTCCGGCATTGCGGCTTCGATCGCGACCTTTGCCTTTCTGGCCATCGTCAATACTGTCTATTCCAATTGGGAAGGCGTGACCGGGGCAACGTCGTCGCTGGTCGGGTTGCCCCGCTATGTCGATCAATGGGTTGCCTTGGGTTGGGCTGCTGCCGCGATCATCGCCGCGAACCTTTATGCGAATTCCGCCAGCGGCCTTGCACTGCGTGCCACCCGCGAAGACGAAGCGGCCGCAAGCGCCTCCGGCATCAACATGTATCGGCATCGGCTGTTGTCGCTTGTGGTCAGCGGCTTTTTCACCGGCGTCTCCGGCGCGCTTCTGGGGCATTCCATCGGTGTGCTCAATCCCGACAGCTTCTATCTCGGGATCACGTTCATCTCGCTCGCCATGTTGGTTGTTGGCGGCATCGGGAGCCTGTCGGGCGCAGTTGTCGGTGTCCTCAGCCTGTCGGTGATGATCGAAGCGTTGGTGCGCTTTGAACAAGGCATTTCGGTTGGCGAGACCCAGCTGGCCCTGCCAAGCGGTGCACAGGAGATCCTGATCGGCATCGTGATGATCCTTGTCCTGATCCTGCGCCCGAGCGGCCTCATGGCGGGCAAGGAACTGCGTATGCCGCGCTTTGCGCCGCGCTCACCTGATTACAAAACCTCCAACAACTAACCAATCCAACTGAGGAGACCTTCCAATGAAACACACGCTTATTGCTTCTGCATTAACCCTGGCGATCGCGGCGCCCGCGCTCGCTGAGGATATCACCGTCGGTTTTGCCATCGCCAAGTCTGGCTGGATGGAAGCCTATGACACGCCCGCCGCGACCGCCGCCAAGATCCGCATTGACGAGATCAACGCCAATGGCGGCCTTCTGGGACAGCAAGTGAAGTGGATCGAGGCGGACACCAAAACGGACCGCGCCCAATCTGCCAAGGCTGGCCTTCAGGTGCTTGATGATGGTGCCGACATGATGGTCGTCAGCTGCGACTACGACTTTGGGGCGCCGGCGGCGTTGGCTGCCGAGGCAGAAGGTAAGAATTCGTTCTTCCTCTGTGCCGAGGACGTAAAGGCCGGTATCCAGGGTGTCGGCCCCAACAGCTTCTCCGGTTCGGTGCTTGCTGCCGTTCAGGGCGCGACCATGGCCGAATGGTCCAAGGCCAAGCGCGACGCCAAGACCGGTTACGTGCTGCTTGATACTACTATCGAATACAACAAGGGTATCTGCACCGGCTTTGACTGGATGTTCCCCAAAGCGGGCGGAGAGATTGTCGGGCGCGACACGTTCAAGAACAATGATGCTTCGATCGCCAGTCAGATCAGCCGTATCAAGGCGCTTCCGCAGGAACCGGATGTCATCATGCTGTGTTCCTACATTCCGGGAGCCGCTGCCGCAGTGCGTCAGATTCGGGCAGCGGGTATCAACTCTCTGATCCTAAACGGCTCGGCGGTAGACGGGTCTTATTGGCTTGATGCGACGCCGAACCTGTCCGGCTTTGTGGTACCGGTGCAGGGTTCGATCTATGGAGACGACCCCCGCGCTGCAGTAGAAGCCTTCAATGTTGCTTATGAGGCAGCTGCAGGCGCGCGCCCGGCCAGCCAGTACGCCTATCCGGGTTACATCTTGATCGACCTGTGGGCCAAGGCTGTGGAACGTGCAGGTACCGTTGACGGGGCGGCTGTGACTGCTGCTTTGGAGCAGATGAATGGCGAGCCCACCGCGTTCGGTCCGCGTACGTTTACGGGCGAACTGCACCATCAAAACTCGGCGGAAATGCAAATCATCGAGATCACGGACGGGACCCCTGCTGCCGTGGACAGCTGGACGATCAGCGAGGCCGTTCCGTTGGGCGTTTTGCTGAAATGACCTGACTATTCTAGCCCAGCGTCGGAACAATGGCGCCTCTCGTTTGATGCGAGGGGCGTCATGCGACCAAAATTGGATAACGATTTCGATTATGTTTCAAATCGCGACTGGCTGATAGGACTTAACAATCACGACATTAAGGTGTTTAAGGGCTCCGACCGAACTTCTCCTCGCTGATCGCAAAGGTCCGCTCTAACAATCCGGGCCTCCGCCAATTTCACCCTCCCAACAGTTCCTCGATGAAATCCTCCTGCCGGTCGAGCGCTGCCTCCCATTCCTTCGGCACCGCAGCTTCCCGCTCGAGCGTCTCGGGCTCTGGTTGCCCACGCCCCGCCTCCAACGCCATCACGCTCATCGCGCGTGCCTCGCGGCGCTGTGATCGATCCCGGACAGGCGCGCGTTCGGCTGGTTTCGCCTGCTCGTCCGCGCCGGCCTCTTCACCGCCGTCGCTACCCCAAGGCCCCACACCCTGCACGATCGGCGGATAGGGGAACGGCTTGCCCTCCTGTCGTGCCAGCATCTCGTTGAAGAAGGGATCGTCGTAATACTTGATCCGGCTTGCCTTGATCGGATGCTGGGGCGAGGCAAGGATGATGACCTCGTCGGGGTCCATCAGGCGCGCGTCGGTCTCTGAAAGCAGCGGCCGCTCTTCCAGCCGCGCCGAGGTCGAGGTCGCGCCCAGAAAGCCCTTATTGCGGCCATACATCCGTGTCACCGCCTCGCGGGTCGTGCTGCCGACGGCCGCCGAGACCTCCTTCACAGTGCGCTGGTCGCGGGGCGTGATGTAGAGCTTGAGCCCTGCCCCGTTTTCAAGACTTTCGCGGCCCTCGGGCCCGTAAATCCGGTCGAGCGAAGCCAGCGACTGTGCGATCATCGCCACGCGGCCGCCATAGCTGGCCAGCGAGTGGATCGCGCGTTCGAGATAGGGCATCGCCCCCATCTGCTGGAACTCGTCG
>NZ_JBGFGP010000100.1:0-21568 GCF_041224545.1 Sedimentitalea sp. XS_ASV28
ACGCCACTGCAAGCGCGCCGAGCGCTTGAGCAATTTGAGGGCTCCGCGCCCGGCGCGCTTGCCCAAACCGAAACCCATGATTATCAAGATCAAACCCGCAGACTCTCGTTATGAACGAGGGACCGAAGGGGGGCAGGTCAAGCGCTTGCTTTTCAATCTCGCTGCCGATCAGCACTAAGGCCTTCTGAAGCTGCGCTTTCGGTGGGATGTTGGATGCGAGATTGGGGCTGAGGTAGTTCATGTCACTTGTCCTTTGAGTCAGAGTTTGAGTTTCAAAGGACAAAAAGCCGCCTTTCACCTTTCTGGCGCGCGGCCGAGTTCAAGAGGTTGGTGGGGAGATCAGAAGACCCGAGCGGCTCAGACTTGGAAGGCGGATCACTCAGAACCGAGCGAACGCAGCCAGGCCGCGAAGTCGGCCTCGCTGACCTGAGCGGATGCCAGATCCTCCATCATCCGAACACCGATCGCGGGTTCGGGGCGGATGGAAATTCCATTGAGACGCAGAAACGTGAACGCGGCCACGAAGGCCGTTCGCTTGTTCCCGTCGACGAAAGCATGGGCTTTGGCGATGCCGAATGCGTAAGCCGCAGCGAGCGCATAGGCGTCAGGGGTGCCATAGCTTGCCTGATTCAAAGGACGGGCTATCGCGTTCTCGAGAAGGGCCGGATCGCGGGTGCCGGATGCACCGCCATGCCGGGCGATCTGGCGATCATGAATGACGTAGAGGGCGGGCAACGGCACCCAGACCCATTCGGTCATGCGAGTGCCTGAAGCAGGTCGCGGTTCTCATCCATAACTGCTTCCGCGGCGTTCAATGCGGCTTGTAGCTCAGGATTTTCCGTCATCAGCTTCAGCCCGCCATCATCCGTGCGCACCGCATAGAGCGTGTCACCCTCCTTGGCATCAAGCAGGGCAAGCATCTCGGTGCTGAGCGTCATAACAGCGGAATTGCCGACTTTGCGGATCTTGGCTTCGATCATGGGAGACCTCATTGGTTATACAGATGTATATACGGTAGACCGCTGAAAGTCAAGATTTGGGGAGATCGCGCGGCCTGGCATGTTGGCCACGAAGATGCTTATCGATGCCTTTGTCCAAGAGTTTACCCAGTTCTTCGGGCATGTTGGCCACATCAATGGCAATCTGCGCCAGTTCGATTGCTCGAGCCTGTGATGTTGCCGGGCGTTGATCGTCCAGGGCTTCCTGAACCTTGGCGCGAAACCAACTGTCATATGCGTCAGGATCGGGTGTCTTGGCGGGCATCGATTGCTCTCCTTAGGTCAAAACTGATATAACTCATATGCCTTTCGCTTCAAAGTTGGCCGTGGCTTGCTGGGCATGTCCATTACCCGCATGAAAGACAGGTTTCACGATTTCCTTCCGCTGAAGAAGTCCGCCAGTACCGGGCTTGCCACGCCCTTCGCCGAGCTGAGGAGTTCGGACCCGGCGAGCGAGGCCTTCGACAGGCGCACGAGACCGCCAGTTTCCTCAACGCGGTAGCAGCGACGTTTTTGCGCTCCGTGCCGGTAGTGGGTGGCGGTCACGATCTGGCAGGTGCTGCCGTCGGTCAGCGTGACGGGCGCGGCGAGCTTGATCCTGTCGCCTTCGTCGTAATCCGGGATCGCCGCCCAGTCCCGGCAGCGCTGGCGCCAGGCATGGGCATAGCTGTCGGGGTCCTTCAGCTCGGACAACAGGGCAATAAGACTGAGCGGCGCTCGCGACTCCACCGGCCCGGCGCCCTCCTCCATGTCCTTGTAGCCCCAGCAGCCCTCGTCATAGCGCGTCAGGAAGACGGCCCCGAAGGTAATTGATCCGTCGTCGTCGGTCACGTAGGTCGCATCCTCGACCGGCGAGCCGTCGACATTAGTGAGCCTCAAAGCGGCATACCAGGTGGAGCCGACCTTGCAGGCTCTGACAAGCACCGTCCTGCGGGTGTCGGTTTCGAAGGTGCAAAGCCGAGTGATCTCGGCCTTTTTGTCGGCGTAGGATTTGACGCGCCGGTCGGTGTAAAAGAGCCAGCCCACTACGCCGCCCTCCGGTCATCGATCTCGACGAGCACGTCGCGCGGCACCCGGTAGGGCAGCATCTCGTCGAAATCCTCGCAGTTGCCGTGGTTCTGCACGATGGCGTGGGGGTCGGTGGCGTCCTTCAGGATCACCCGGAAAGTCCCGCCGAGGCCGGAGGCGACGTCATAGGTCCCGCCGATCAGGAAGTCGGCGGCGCGACGCAGGAATACGCGGATCGTGTGGCCATCGGTCGCCAGCCGGATGGTGTCATGACCACGGTCGATGAGGATCTGCACGTCATCGAGAATGTCGGTGTAGAACTGACCTGTCAGATCGCGAAACGCCGCCTGCCGGGCCGCCATCCAGTCCGTATCGCGGAACGGGTTGATGCCCTCGGCGAAGGCGTAGGAGGGATCGGCGCGTTCGGTGGTGACGATCCGCGTCGTCATGCCGTCGATCCCATTAGAGCGCAGATGCACACCATTGCCGACGATCAGGATCAGGGCGGGTTTGCCGACCGGGCCGTTCCAGTTCGGCAGGAAGGTGGAACAGTTGCGCGCATGCGCGATCTGCGCCGCGACGCTCGCCGCGATGAGCTGAGAAGTGCCATGGGATTTACCTGTAAGATGGGGGGAAGGGTGCGACCCGCCCCGGTCGGAGCGGGTTGCTGCAACGCAAGGGGCTGGACTTTCTGCTCCACCAATATGTCGGCAACATGCTGCTGGCGCTCGTTTTCGGCGTGCTGCTCCTCAGCCTGCGCGCCTCATGGCGCAAACGCGGCGGCGCTTCGGCGGCAACGTCGCACTGATCCGGCGCTCTCGCCATCGCCGGCGCAACTGCCCCGGCGATGGCCACAGGGCCTGCAGCCGTCCCGGGCTGGGGCAGGACAAAACCCACGCGCTCAAGTCGCGAAGTGGTAGTGCGTCAAGCATGAAGCCAGCGCTCAAGTAGCGCAGCGGTAGCGCATCAATCACGAGCAGCGGACATGCGAAATTCAGCGCCCAAACGTCGCCGCCACCCCCTGTCCGTGTTCCGCCCGTGCCGCCCGGCAAATCCGCAAGGATCAGGCCGGTTCGTAGAACGTCTGCAACATGCCCAGAGCGCCCCGCGGCGGGCCGCGCCTGACGCGATCCCAAAAGGCATCGTCGCCCAGATCCGCATAGCCCGCGAACGCCGCAAGCATCGACTGCTCAACGTCGCGAAAGCCCATGGTCCAGTCAGGAAAGAACCGTGCCGCGGCCTCGCCCTCTTCCAGTACGATCACCGAATGATGCCGTGTGTCCCTGGCAATCCGGTCCCAGACATCGTCGAGCGCGGCTTGCGCGCCCTCAAGGATCTGCATGAAGTTGCCGCGCTGGCTTTCTGCGACGTAACGGTAGATCAGCAGGCCGGTGATCCCGTCCGCCGCGTTGCGTTCCCGGCTGTGGGCAAGAAGACCTGCAAGCGCGTCCGAAGTGAAAGCCGAACGCGCCTGACTGACATAAATGAGATAGTTCATTGCCTCTCCTCCTCGGTTCGTTTCCTCCAAAGCGCACCCCGGCAGACAGTCCTTGCCCGCCGGGATCGTCGCAACCTCAGCTGATGCGGCTCAGCAGCTCGCCAAGCGAGGCCTTGGCATCGCCATAGAACATCCGGGTGTTCTCCTTGTAGAACAGCGGGTTCTCGATGCCGGAATAGCCGGTGCCCTGGCCGCGCTTCGACACGAACACCTGCTTGGCCTTCCACACTTCCAGAACCGGCATCCCCGCGATGGGCGAGTTCGGATCGTCCTGTGCGGCCGGGTTCACGATGTCGTTCGAGCCGATGACGATCACCACGTCCGTCTCCGGAAAATCGTCGTTGATCTCGTCCATCTCCAGCACGATATCATAGGGCACCTTGGCTTCGGCCAGCAGCACGTTCATGTGCCCCGGCAGACGGCCCGCAACAGGGTGGATCGCAAAACGCACTTCCTTGCCCTTGGCGCGCAGGCGGCGCGTCAGCTCCGCCACGTTCTGCTGTGCCTGAGCCACCGCCATGCCGTAGCCCGGCACGATGATCACGCTGTCGGCGTCTTCCAGAGCCGCGGTCACGCCGTCGGCGTCGATCGCGATCTGCTCGCCCTCGACTTCCATCGCCGGACCCGCCGTACCGCCAAAGCCGCCCAGGATCACCGAGACGAACGAGCGGTTCATCGCCTTGCACATGATGTAGGACAGGATCGCACCCGAAGAGCCCACAAGCGCACCGACCACGATGAGCAGGTCATTGCCCAGCGAAAAGCCGATGGCAGCCGCCGCCCAGCCCGAGTAGCTGTTCAGCATCGACACGACCACCGGCATGTCGGCGCCGCCGATGCCCATGATCAGGTGATAGCCGATGAACAGCGCCGCCAGTGTCATGATGAAGAGCGGCAGGAAGCCACCCGTCGACACGTACCAGATCAGGCAGAGCACCGAGATCACAGCCGCCGATGCGTTCAGCAGATGCCCGCCCGGCAGCTTTTTCGCCGCGCTCGTCACCTTGCCGGCCAGCTTGCCGAAGGCGATCACCGAGCCGGTGAAGGTCACCGCGCCGATCAAGATGCCCAGGAACAGCTCGACCGCGAGAATGTTCAGCTCGACATCGCTCTTATGCGCCACCAGCTCGGCGAAGGTGCCATGCACCTCGGCGCCGGCCTCCTGCGCACGGGCCACCGCCTTCATGGTGAAATGCGCGTTGAAGCCCACGAACACCGCCGCAAGGCCGACCAGCGAGTGCATCGCCGCGACGAGCTGCGGCATCTCGGTCATCTCGACCTTCTTGGCCACATAGACACCGATGATGCCGCCCGCCGCCACGAGGATGATCGAGAGCCACCAAAGCCCCGCACCCGGGCCGTTCAGCGTGGCGAAGACCGCCAGCGCCATGCCCACGATGCCGTACCAGACCGCCCGCTTGGCGCTTTCCTGGCCCGAAAGCCCGCCTAGAGACAGGATGAAGAGCACCGCCGCGACCACATAGGCCGCCGTCGTGAATCCGAATTCCATTGTTATGCCCTCCCCTTACGACTTCTGGAACATGGCGAGCATGCGCCGCGTCACGAGGAAACCGCCGAAGATGTTGATCCCGGTCATGAAGACCGACAGCGCGGCCAGCAGGATGACAAGGAAACTGCCCGAGCCGATCTGCATCAGCGCGCCAAGGATGATGATCGACGAGATCGCGTTGGTCACTGCCATCAGCGGCGTGTGCAGGCTGTGGCTGACGTTCCAGATCACCTGGAAGCCGACAAAGACCGACAGCACGAAGACGATGAAGTGCTGCATGAAGCTGGCCGGAGCGACAAGCCCCACCAGCAGCAGCAGGCCACCGCCCACCGCCAGCAGGGTCACCTGCTGCCGGGTCTGCGCCTTGAAGGCCGCGACCTCGTTGGCGCGCCTTTCCTCGGGCGTCAGCTCCTTGGCCTTTTCCTTCGGCTTCTGGGCCGCGATGGCCTTCACCTTGGGCGGCGGGGGCGGCCAGGTGATCTCTCCCTTGTGGGTCACGGTGGCGCCGCGGATCACGTCGTCGTCCATGTTGTGATCGATCACACCGTCCTTGCCGGGGGTCAGGTCGGTCAACATGTAACGGATGTTGGTGGCATAGAGCGTCGAGGACTGCGTCGCCATGCGGCTCGGGAAGTCGGTGTAGCCGATGATCGTGACGCCGTTCTCGGTCACGACCTTCTCGTCCTTGACGGTGCCGTCGACGTTGCCACCACGCTCGGCCGCGAGATCGACGATCACCGAGCCCGGCTTCATTGCCTTGACCATGTCCTCGAGCCACAGCTTCGGCGCCTCGCGGTTGGGGATCAGCGCGGTGGTGATGACCACGTCGACCTCGGGCGCCAACTCGCGGAACCTGGCCAGCTGCGCTTCGCGGAATTCAGGGCTGGACACCGAGGCATAGCCGCCGGTCGCGGCGCCGTCGGTCTGCTCTTCCTCGAAGTCGAGGTAGACGAATTCGGCGCCCATCGACTCGACCTGCTCGGCCACTTCTGGCCGCACGTCGAAAGCGTAGGTGATCGCGCCGAGGCTGGTCGAGGTGCCGATGGCGGCCAGACCCGCGACACCGGCGCCGACCACCAGAACCTTGGCCGGGGGCACTTTGCCCGCCGCCGTGATCTGGCCGGTGAAGAAGCGCCCGAAGTTGTTGCCCGCCTCGATCACCGCGCGGTAGCCCGCGATGTTGGCCATCGACGACAGCGCGTCCATCTTCTGCGCGCGCGAGATCCGCGGCACCATGTCCATCGCGATGACCGACGCACCCTTTTCGGCCGCCTCTTTCATCAGCGCTTCGTTGGCAGCTGGCCAGAAGAACGAGATCAGCAGCTTGCTTTCGGTCAGCCGTGCGGCCTCTTCCGGCATCGGCGGCTGAACTTTGGCGACGATGTCGCTTTGACTCCAGAGCGCTTCGGCCCCGTCCACCACCGTGACCCCGGCCTCTTCATAGGCGCTGTCTGCAAAACCTGCCGCAGTGCCTGCGTCTCGCTCGAGCAGGCACTCATAGCCCAGTTTCTGGAGCTGCAGCGCCGAATCCGGCGTCATCGCGACCCGGTTCTCTCCCGCCGCCAGCTCCTTTGGCGTCCCTATCTTCACGTCTGTCACCTCGATTGGTCTTGTTGTTGCTGCCGGTCACTCGCCGACCGGTTTGAGGAATTCGAAATCGCAGCCCTCATCGGCCTGCATCACCTCGGAAGCATAGAGCCTATCATAACCCCGGCGCTCTTCGGGCGGCACGTTCTCGTTGACCCACCCGGCGCGGCGGCGTTCCAGCTCGGCCTCGTCCACCAGCAACTCGATCTGGCGGTTCTTGACCGACAGTCTGATCCGGTCGCCATCGCGCACCAGCGCCAGCGGGCCGCCGATCGACGCTTCGGGCGTCACGTGCAGCACGATGGTGCCAAAGGCCGTGCCCGACATCCGCGCGTCCGAGATACGGACCATGTCCTTGATGCCCTTTTCGGCGATCTTGCGCGGGAGCGGCAGATATCCGGCCTCGGGCATGCCCGAGGGGCTTTTCGGCCCGGCGTTCTGCAGCACCATGAAATCGTCTTCGGTGATGTCCAGATCGGGGTCGTCGACGCGCTTGGCCAGATCCTCGAGCGAGGTAAAGACAACTGCCCTGCCCTCTTTCTCGAACAGCTTGGGGTCCGCGGCGGACCGCTTGAGGATGGCCCCGCGCGGCGCAAGATTGCCAAAAAGCGCAACCAGCCCGCCCTGCGGCTCGAGAGGCTCGGCGGCCTCGGCAATAACCCGGTGATCGACCCAGCCCTCGTCCTGCTCGAGCCGGTCGCCCAGCGTCTTGCCGGTAACGGTCAGCGTATCCATGTGCAGCAACGGCTTCAGCTCGCGCAGAACCGCCCCGACACCGCCGGCAAAGAAGAAGTCCTCCATGTAGTTCGTGCCGACCGGCTTGAGGTTCACCAGCACCGGCGTGGTGTCGGACAGCTCGTTGAGCTTTTCGAGCGAGATCTTGATGCCGAGCCGGCCGGCCACGGCGGTCAGGTGGATGATGGCATTGGTCGACCCGCCAAGCGCCAGAAGGACGCGCATCGCGTTTTCGACCGACTTTTCGGTCATGACCTGCGACGGCCTGATCGGGTTGAGGATCATGCGCGCCGCCGCCCGGCCGGATTCCTCGCCCGCACGCAGACGGTCTGCATGGACCGCAGGAATCGCGGCGGTGCCCGGCAGCGACATGCCCAGAGTCTCGGCGATGCAGGCCATGGTCGACGCCGTGCCCATCACCGCGCAGGTGCCCGAGGTGGTCGCCAGCCGGCCTTCGATGTCATTGATCTGCTCGGTCGTCACCTCCTTGGCCCGGTATTTCGACCAGAACCGGCGGCAGTCCGTGCAGGCGCCGAGGCGCTCTTTCTGATAGCGTGAGGTCATCATCGGTCCGGCCACCAACTGAACCGCCGGCAGGTCGGCAGACGCCGCCCCCATGAGCTGCGCCGGCACCGTCTTGTCACAGCCGCCCATCAGCACGACCGCGTCCATCGGCTGGGCGCGCACCATCTCCTCGGTATCCATCGACATCAGGTTTCGGAACTTGAGCGAGGTCGGCGACAGGAACACCTCGCCCAGCGAGATCGTCGGGAACTCGATGGGCAGTCCGCCCTCCATCAGCACCCCGCGCTTCACCGCCTCGAGCAGCTCGGGAAAGTGCCGGTGGCAGTTGTTGAAGCCGGAAAAGCTGTTGGCGATGCCGACGATCGGCCGTTTAAGCACTTCGCGCGAATAGCCCATCGACGAGGCAAAGGAGTTGCGCAGGTAGACCGAGAAATCCCGGTCGCCGTAGTTCGTAAGACCCCGTGAAAGGCCCTGTTCCTTGGTATCGCTCATGCGATTGCCCCCAGTTTGGTGCGGACATACTTGGCGTCGAGATAATCCTTGATGCCCAGCGAGCCGCCCTCGCGGCCCATGCCGCTTTCCTTGATCCCGCCAAACGGCGCCTCGGCGGTGGCCAGCAGCATCTCGTTGACGCCGATCATGCCGCATTCAAGGTCCTCGGAGGCGCGCGTCGCAACGCTCAGGTCGTTTGAGAAGACATAACCGGCAAGCCCGAACGGCAGGGCGTTGGCGCGGGCCATCACCTCGTCGTAGTCGCGGAAGGTGGTGATGGGCGCGATCGGGCCAAAGGGCTCTTCGTTCATCACCAGCGCGTCGTCGGGCACCCGGCCCAGCACCGTCGGCTCGACAAAGAACCCCTTGTTGGCGCCAGCAGGCGTGCCGCCCCCGGCCAGCAGCTCGGCGCCGCGGTCGAGCGCGTCCTGCGTCATGGCGCGGATCGTGTCGAGCCCGCGGCGGTTGGCCATCGGCCCCACCTGCACGGCCTCTTCGGTGCCGCGCCCGATCTTGAGCGACTTCGCGACCTCGGCAAAGCGTTCGGCAAAGGCCTCGTAATTGTCTTCCTGCACATAGAACCGGGTCGGAGAGATGCAGACCTGCCCGCAATTACGGAACTTGGTTGTGGCGCAGGTCTCGGCGGCGGCGATCGGATCATAGTCGCTGAACACGACGACCGGTCCGTGACCGCCCAGCTCCATCGTCACCTTTTTCACCCCTTCCGCCGCAAGCCGCAGGATTTCCTTGCCGACAGGCACCGAGCCGGTCACCGAAACCTTGCGCACGATGGGCGACCGGATGAGCTGCGCCGCGATGGAGCCCGAGCTGCCGGTGACCATGTTGACGGCCCCCGGCGGAATGCCCGCATCGTGGCAGGCCTGGACGAGCGCGGCGCAAGAGGCCGGGGTCTCGCCCGCGGGCTTGACGATGATCGAACAGCCCGCGCCAAGCGCCGCCGCCATCTTGCGCGCCGGCAGCAGCGCCGGAAAGTTCCAGGCCGAGAACGCGGCAACCACGCCCACCGGCTGATAGATCACCGACATGCGGCTGTCGGGAGTGCGGCTCTCGATGATCTGCCCATAGATCCGCTTGGTCTCTTCGGAATACCACTCGAACTGGTCGGCCGCGCCGCCCACCTCGCCCTTGGCCTCGGCCAGCGGCTTGCCGGTCTCGAGCGACATGAGCATGGCGATACGATCGGCATCCGCGCGCAGCAGATCGGCCACCTTGCGCAGCTTTGCCGCGCGCTCCCAGCTGCCCGTCGCCTTCCAGACCCGAAAGCCGTCCTGCGCCGCGGCCAGCGCATCGTCGATGTCCGCCTCGGTCGCCACGGCGATCAGGCCCAGCGCATCCTCGGTCGCCGGATCGGTGACGGGCTTGGTTGCCTTGTCCGAGGCCGTGCGCCAATCGCCGCCGATGTAGAGTTTGAGATCGTTATACATGTGATGATCCTTTCCGGGTGTTCTCAGATCGTTGCCTGCAGGTATTTCGCCTGCACGTCGTCGACCCAGTTCCCCACGTTCCATGAGCCATAGGCCCCCATTCCGCCCAGCGGGTCGCGCCCGGAATAGACGGGGATATGCAGCAGCGAGAGCCCGTCATGGGCGAACCCCGCCTCCAGCGCCGCGGCCAGCTCGTCGCTCGTTTCGCCGCCCCAGATCGCCTTGACGCCGCTCACCGATCCGGCCATCGCGACATAGTCCACGGCGATACTGTCGTTCGTCTTGAACTCGCGGCCATACTGCGCGATCTGAAGATCGGTGATGGCCGCCATGCGGCGGTTGTCGAACAGCGCGATCAAGCCACGCACCCCATGTTCGACCGCGTCGATCAGAACCTGCGGGTTCATCATGAACGACCCGTCGCCGGTAAAGGCGACGCCGTACGGTGCTTCCTTGGTGCCCGCCAGCCCGAGCAGCGCCGAGGTGGCAAACCCCATGTAGGAGGCACCGGTTTCCGTGATCGTCTCGCCCGGGGCATCATCCTCGACCAGCTGGAAACCGTTGGCCTGGACATCGCCCGCGTCAAAGAACTTGACCGCGTTCTTCGACTTGGCAAATCGCGCGACCTGATGGATTGCCGCCGGCTGGGTCAGCACCGGGCGCTTCCAAACCGCATCTGTGATCGGCGCGCCGCCAGTGCGCTCGGCCTTGAAGGCGGTCCATTCCGACTTTTTCGCCTCGCAGTCGCGCAGCCATGCCTTGCGGGCCTCGCGTCCTGTCTTATCGCCCAACGCTTCCAGCAACCGGCGCAATACGGCACCGATGTCGCCTGGCAAACCGGTCGTGTTGGCATAATGGCTCAGATCGTCAATATCCCCGTTGATATTTATGACGGCCTTTGCATTGGGATAACCGATGCCCGAGCAATCCGCCTGGCAGACCCCGCGTGAGCCGATGAAGACCACAAGCTCGGCGCCCTCCATGGCAAAGTTGCCGCTGATCGAGCCCTTCGAGCCGCCCACATGCATGTTCTGCACATGCGCGTCGAGCATCACCCCGGTCGAGCCCGGCGACAGCACCACCGGCGCCCCGACCGCGCAGGCAAAGCGGCGCAGCGCCTCGGCGTGCTTGCGGCAACCGCCGCCGGCCTTGATGACCATGCGCGAGCCCTCGCGGATGCGCTGCACCGCCTCGTCCAGCGCTGCACCATCGGCGGGGATCACCGGCGGCACGTCCAGCCGGCCCGGCAGGGTGCGCAGGTTGACCGCAGTTTCTTGCGGTTGGGTATTGATCGGCAGCAGGATAAAGAACGGCCCGGCCTTGTAGGGATGGTGCACGCAGGAAGTTCCCCTGCGCATGCATTCGCGCAGCGCCTCGGGCGTGTGCAGCGTATAGCTTTGCCCCATCAGCGCGCCCATCTGGCCAAAGATCCCTTGTTGCGGCTTTGGCACCTGCTGCATGTTGTAGCCTTCGCCGCGCGTCGTCTCATCGCCATAGATGTGATAGACGCCCACGCCGTTGGAGGATGCCGCCAGCGATCCTGCCATGGCCTGCAGCCCGCCAGGCCCGATCGAGGTGACCACTGCCGGGGTTTCGCCGGTGACCCAGGCATGGGCGGTGGCGGCATGGGCCATCTCGACCTCGTTGCGGCAGTTGATGACCGAGACCGCGCCCTCTTCGTGGTAGACGCGCAGCACCTCGCCCAGGTCGGTCGATCCGTGCCCGAAGATGGCGAAATAGGTCCGCACGCCCTGCTTGAGCAGCCCCGCCACAAGCGCCTCGGACAGGGTCATCTCGAGCGTGCTCTCCTCGGCAAAGGCTTCGTCGAAGGAGTGCGAGGCCAGCCGGATGGCGCGCACCCGCGTCGCTTCCTCGGCCGAGGTCATACGGTTCTTGTCCAGCATCATGAGTTAACCTTCTGTTGAATGGAGCGTCTCACCCGCAGTTCGCTGATCGACTGAAGGACGATCACCAGAAGCGCGAGACCAATGAAAATCATTGCGATGGGCGAGTGCAGGAAGATGTTCAGGTTGCCATCCGACAGCATCACCGCCGTCCGGAACTCGTTTTCGAGAGTCGGCCCCAGCACCATCCCGAGGATGATCGGGGTGACGGGCACCTGCAGCGAGACAAAGACATAGGCCGCGACTCCGATGACACCCATCGCGTAGATGTCGAACGCCGAATTACGCACCGAATAGGCCCCGATGGCGCAAAGGATGAGCACGACCACCGCCAGCAGTTCGCGCTTGATGCGCAGTACGTGCACGAAAAGGCGGATGCCGATCAGCTGCAGCCCGAGCACCCAGACATAGGCGACCAGAACGGCCACATACATGCTGTAGACCTCGGTGGCGTGGTTCAGGAACAACGCCGGGCCCGGCATGATACCGTGGATCATCAGCCCCGCCAGGACGATGGCGGTCGCCGGATCGCCCGGAATGCCCAGCGACAGCAGCGGGATCAGCGTTCCCCCCGTTACCGCGTTGTTGGCGCTTTCGGGCGCGATCACCCCGTCGAGATTGCCCCTGCCAAAGCTCTGCTTGTCCTTCGACATCCGTCTCGCGTGATCATAGGCAAGAAAGGATGCAATCGCGCCGCCGGTGCCCGGAATGGCGCCGATGCCGGTGCCCAGCACCGAGCAGCGCAGCATCAGCCAGAACCGGCCCATCAACAGTTTGGCCGACGGCAGTTGTGCCCGGATGCGGACGACCCGCGCGTTCTTGGCTTCCATGTCGCCGACGCAGGCCTCGATGATGAAAGGCACCGCGAAGAGTCCGATCATCGCCACCAGCAGGTTCACCCCCTGCAACAGGTTGACCGAGCCGAAGGTCATGCGTTGCACTCCCTCGATCTGGTCAAGCCCGACGGTCATGATCATCAGCCCCAGAACGCCCGAAATGAGCCCCTTGAGCATCGAGCCCCCGCACAGCCCGCAGATCGTGGAAAGACCGAAAAGGACCAGTGCAAAGATCTCGGCGGGGCCAAATCCGATGGCCATGCGCGACACCAGGTCGACCGAAACGATCATTACGATCAGCGAGAATATGCCGCCAAAGACCGAGGCGATGACGGCGGTGCCAAGCGCAATCGAAGCCTCGCCCTTCAGAGTCATCGGATAGCCGTCAAGAACAGTTGCTGCGGCCGATGGCGTGCCGGGTATACCCAGCAGGATGGCCGAGACCGACCCACCGGTCATGCCGCCGATATAGGTGCCCAGCAGCAGACCCGTTGCAGGGACGCTCTCCATCGAAAAGGTGATCGGAAGCGCCAGCGCCAGCGCCACGGTAAATGTCAGCCCGGGGATAGATCCGAAGATCAGGCCGACCAGCGTTCCCAGTCCGACCGCCCCGATGGCCCAGGGGTCGAGCGCAAGGCTCGCAGCTTGTATGAAGATATCCATTGTGGCCTACCAGAGGTTGATCCAGCTTCCGCCGGCCAGGTAAATTCCCATGAGTTTCTGAAAGATCAGCCAGCAGCCCAGGGTCAGCCCGATAGACATGCCCGCCAGCAGCCGCAGGCTGCGGATGCGCAGGTTGATGGCCATGATGGCCAGCACCACCAGTGGCGTGGCAAGCAGAAAGCCGATCTTTTCAAGCAGAAACCCGTATGCGCAGGTCTCGACCAGCACCAGGATCATCGCGCCCCAGCGGATGCGCCGGGTCAGCGACGTGTCCGCCTCGGTCGGCACGTCCAGCCCGCTGTTGTCATGCTCGCGTGCAGCGGAATGAACCAGCAGGACCATGGAAAGGCCGATCAGGATGAAACCGAAGCCCAGCGGAAAGGCGCGAGGCCCAACGCTCGTGCTGTCGAAGGCGGGCGGGATGGTCGACCACACCAGCCAGGTCCAGATCAGTCCGAAGCCTAGCATCAGGCCTCCGAAAATCATGTCATTTAGTCTGTCCGTCATGGTTGATCACCCCGCTTTGGCTTACATGCTGCCCATGCCGAGCTGCTTGAGCAGGTCGGCATAGAACGCGTCATCGCTCTCGATCATCTTCCCGAACGTCGCGGGGTCCTGAAAGGCCGGCGTGAACCCGAGGTTCTTGGACGCTTCGAGGAACTGCGCGTTTTCGGTCGCGGCCTTTGCCGCCGCTGCCAGCTTGGCCACCACCGCGTCAGGCGTGCCCTTGGGAGCGGCAAGCCCGCGCCACATGGTGATGTCGATGTCCACCCCCTGCTCGGCGGCGGTCTTCACATCCGGCAGCGCATCGACGCGCTCGGTGCCGGTCACGGCAAGAACCGTGATTTCGCCGGAGTCGCTGTAAGAGGTGAACTGCCCCGGCCATTGGATCGCGGCGTCGATGCGCCCCGCCAACAGCTCGATGGGCGCCTTGCCGTCGCCGTAGGAGATGAACAGCACCTTGTCGCCGATGCCCATGGCATCGAAAAGCGCCGCCGAAGTCAGGTGCGTGAACGAACCCTTGCCCGAGATCCCGACCTTGAGCGGCTTGTCCATCGCCATGACCGCCGACTTCAGCTCGTCAAGCGAGGTCCAGCCGGTTTCCGAGTTCACTCCCAGCGCGGGTGTTTCGATCGAAACGCGCGCCACCGGAACAAAGGCGGTGTAGTCGAACGGGACCCGGCCGGTATGGGCCAAGGTATTGATCGAGTTGGAGTTCCACACGATCTGGTAGCCGTCGGCCGCGGCGGCGGCCACGTGGCTGTAGCCCACCGCGCCGCCGCCGCCGGGGCGGCTGACCGGCACCACGGGCGAGTCCAGCTCGTCCGACATCAGCTCGGACAACAGCTGCGCGATGGTGTTCGCGGTGCCGCCGAAAAGGATGGTCATCTCAACGGGCCGCTCGGGATATTCCGCCCGTGCCTGTCCCGCCGGAAGTGCCAGGACCGATGCGGTCGCGATGGCCGCAAGAGTCCCCTTCAATGCAGTCCTGAAGTTCATGATTTTCTCCTCCCTTTTTGAATCGCTTTCTTTGTCGATGGCATTAGGGCGGCGCCGCGGCCCTCCAATTCCGCGACGCCTCCCGTCAGGTCGCGTCTCTCCCCTGGAGGCGGGCGCGTTCCTGACGATTGTGCAACTTCATCAATTTGCGGTCCGCCGGCTCGGAGCGGAGCGCGGCCAGGATCCTTTCCGGCGTCGCCGGCAGCGATTTGATCCGCACGCCGATGGCGTCGTAGATCGCGTTCATGATCGCCGGGCAGGTCGGCACCAGCGCGGGCTCGCCGATCCCCTTGGCCCGCAGCGGGCTGGTGGGGTCTTCATCCTCGACGATGACACAGTTGATCTGGGGAATATCCAGCGAGGTCGGCAGGATATACTTGGCGAACCCGTGCGTCGTCGGATGACCATCAACGCAGATGTGTTCTTCCATCAGCGCCTGACCAAGCCCCTGGACAACCCCGCCCTCGATCTGGCCCTCGACGCCGCGCGGGTTGATGGCCCGGCCCACGTCATGGGCGGCCCAGATGCCCAGCACCTGGACCTCGCCGGTCCATGTGTCGACCTCGACCTCGGCAACCTGCGTGCCGAAAACATAGGTCTGCCAGGGGCTGCCCTTGCCATCCACCGGATCCAGCCCGGTGCCATGCGCGGTGAAGCTTGCAGCACCCACTGGCACCACGCCCCTGCCCTTGCAGATCGCGACCGCCTCGGACATCTTCATCCGCAGGTTCGAGCCCTCGACCCAAAGCTCGCCGTTGAAGGCGCGCAGTTTTTCGACCGGCTCGCCGAAATGCAGCGCCATCTGCTCGAAAAGGACCTTGCGAGCCTCGCGCGAGGCAAGCGCGACCGAATTGCCGATCATGTAGGTCTGACGGGTCGCCCCGGCATGCGCCGCCTCGGGCGAGCGCGCGGTGTCGTTGTCGCCGATGGTCACATCCTCGGGCCGCGTGCCAGTCTCCTCGGCGGCGACCTGAGCGAGCACCGTCAGGATGCCCTCGCCGATCTCGGTCACGCCGGTGACGACCTTGACCGTGCCGCCGTCGTCGATCTCGGCCCAGGCGCCGGCCCGGTCGATGGTTGCCGTGCGGGCGATGCCATACCAGCTTGCCGCCATGCCCCGGCCGCGCTTGCGCCGGGTGTCGGCGCTCGTTTCGGTGATCGCGTTCATTATTCCGCCGCCTCCGTCGGTGTCTTGGTGGGATGATCGCCGCTCGCAAGATCCGAGACCTCGGCAACGATGCGTGCGCCCAGCGTGCAGGGCTTGCGGGTGTCCGGCCCGCCCATGTCGCCGCGCAGGTCGCCGCGTACATTCGGAACGCCCGCTTCCCAGCGGCTTGCCGCCTCGGCCGCGTCCAGAACCTGATCCAGCGAGGCGCGGTCCAGCTTGTGCTGCGTATGGGTGAGCGAGCCTGCCCGATACATGTTGATCCGGCGGATCTCGAACGGGTCTAGCCCCAGCGCCTCGGCGGCCATGTCCATCATGCTTTCGGTGGCGAATTGCGCCTGCATGCCCCCGAAAGTGCGGAACGCGCCCGAGGGCGTGTTGTTGGTATAGACCGCACGGGTATCGACCTGCAGGTTGTGCACCTCGTAGGGGCCGCAGGACAGGATCGCCGCCTTGCGCATCACCCCTTCCGAGCTCATGCCGTAGGCACCGCCATCGGCCAGCATGTCGAACTTGATCGCGGTGATCTCGCCGCTCCACTTCAGGCCCATGCGATAGGTCACCTTGGACGGGTGCCGCTTGGCCGAGGCAATGAGGCTTTCCTCGCGGGTGAAGTTAAGCTGCACCGGACGCCGCGTCCGGATCGCCGCCAGCGCAAGCATGCCCTGGTAGATCATGTCCTCCTTGCCGCCAAAGCCGCCGCCGACCGGCGACATGACCATGCGCACCTTGTTGATCGGCAGGCCGAGGATGTCGGCAAGCATGTGGCGGTGGTGGGTGATGTTCTGGCTGGGGCTGTGGACCGTCACCACGTCATCATGGTCGACAAAGGCCACCCCCGCCTCGGGCTCGAGATAGGCGTGCTCGACCGACTGAGTGCTGAACTGGTCCTCGAGGATGAGGTCAGCCTCGGCAAAACCCTTTTCCGGGTCGCCCTTGCGCAGCGGGATATGCTTGACCACGTTGTCGGGCGCGTAGTCGTGGATCACCGGCGCGCCCTCGGCGATGGCCTCTTCAGGCGTTCCGATGAACGGCAGCGGTTCGTATTCCACCTTGATCGCCGCAATGGCGCGGCGCGCGGTCACCAGATCCTCGGCGGCGACGGCAGCCACCGCCTCACCCACGTGGCGCACCTTGCCGCGCGCCATGATCGGCTGGTCATGGACAAACACGCCGAACCCATCGGTTCCAGGCACGTCGTCGGCGGTGATGACGCATTCCACGCCCTCCATCGCCTCGGCCGCGCTGGTGTCGATCGAGAGGATCCGCGCATGGGGATGCGGGCTGCGCAGCACCTGCATCTGCAGCATGTCCACCATCTTCATGTCGGCGGCATACCGCAGGCGCCCGGTCACCTTCGACGGCGCGTCGATGCGGCGCACATTGTGGCCGATAAAGCTGTCGCCCAGCGGCTCATCCGCCTCGAGGTCGATCTCGGGGCGACGACCGGCAACCACGTCACGGGCAATCTCGACCGCTTCGAGGATCTTGGTATAGCCGGTGCAACGGCAGATATTGCCGCCCATCCGCTCCTTGATCTCGTCCAGATCCGCCTCGGGGTTCTGGCGCAGACAGTTCGTCGCGGCCATCACCATCCCCGGGATGCAATATCCGCACTGGCTCGCGCCGGTCTTGTGAAACGCCTTCTGCACCGGGGTGAGCGGGCCCAGCCCGGCCAGCCCCTCGACCGTCTCGATATCAGCGCCCTCGGCGCGCGCGGCCGGCATCAGGCAGGATTTCACCAGCTTGCCGTCCACAAACACGCTGCAGGTGCCGCATTCGCCCGCGCCACAGCCTTCCTTGGTCCCGGTCAGGTTCAGATCGTCGCGCAGCACATCGAGCAGACGCTTGTGGGTCGCGACGGTCTTTGTGACCTTGCGCCCGTTGACCGTCATGGAAATCTTCATCTCAGACATTGGCCATGTCCTCCTTGGCTTTGCGGGCCTGCATGGCGCCCGAATTTTCCAACGCCTCCTGAAGCGCCGCGCGCACGAAACTCACCACCACGTCCCGGCGGTATTCGAGGCGCGAGCGCGAGGCGACCTTGTCCGCGGCAAGCCCCGCGGCAGCCAGCATCAGCTCTTCGGAAATGCGCTCTCCGCGCAGCATCCGCTCGGCATCATCCAGCCGGATCGGGCCCGGCCCGACACCGCCGAGCGCCAGCCGCACGTCCTCGAACACGCGGCCCGTCTCGTCGGTCTTGACCAGCGCGGCGCAGCAGGCGACCGAAATCACCAGCGAGCGGCGCTGTCCCACCTTCTGAAAGGCTCCGCCGTAGCCGTAGCAGGTATCGAGATAGACCCGGGTCAGGATCTCGCCCTTCTCGATGACGGTGCGGCCGGGCCCCGTGATGAAGTCGCGCACCGCCAGCCGGCGGCTCACGATTTTGTCCCCATCCAGACGCGAAAGCTCGACCTGGCCGTTCAGCGCCACGGCCGGCGGGGTGCCATCGGCAACCGGCGAGGCGTTCACAAGGTTGCCTGCAAGCGTTGCCACTTCACGGATCTGGTCGTCGGCGAACCAGATCGCCACATAGGGCATGCAGGGCAGCGCCCGGCGCAACGTCGCGTTAGTCAAAAAGTCCTGGTAGACCGTGTTCGCCCCCAGCTGCACATGTCCGTTCTCGAAACGATAGCCGGTCAGATCGGCCACCCGGGACAGATCAATCAGCGCGGGAAGATGCACATCCCCCGCCCGGCCCTCGCGGGCCCAGGGCAAAAGATCGGTCGCGCCGGAAACCAGGCGGCTTCCCTCGGGCGCATCACGCCAGAGCGCAAGCGCCTCGTGCAGCTCGGTCGGTCGGTGGTAAGCGTCGTAGGTCAGCATGTCATGCGCCTCTTTCAAAGCCTTTCGTTCGCCGGCCGCGCGCAGCGCGCGCGACCTTGGTCCAGCCGCAACCGCGCTGGATCTGGGTCGAATGTTCGATGGGTCTTGAAGCCCGGAGCGGGACTGCGCCCCGCTCCGGTTTGGTCAGAGAAACGTCACTCTGCGGCGACGCGCTGCTGCGCGGCGCTCTTGTTCTTCACCACGACCTTGATGGCGTCCTCGACGCGGTCCTTGGCATAGCGAAGCGCCTCTTGCAGGTCTTCCATCTCGAAGGTGTGGGTATGGATCAGGCTCGCGTCGAACCGCTTCTGGCGCATGAAGGCCTCGGCACGGTGGGTCGCGGTCTTGCCCTCGCCCCGGATGCCATAGAGATAGATGTTGTTGCGCACCAGGTAGGCGATATCGACCTCGGGCGAGCTGCCCGGGAAGGCCGCAAGGCAGATCCGGCCGCCACGGTTCACCATCTGCGCCGCCTCGTTCAGGGCCTGCGGGGCGCCCGAGCATTCGACGACATAGTCGACACCCTTGCCACCGTTCAGCTCCTTAATCTTCTCGACGACATTCTCTTCCTTGCGGACGTTGATGACGTGATCCGCCCCCAGCTTCTTGCCGATTTCCAGACGGTTGTCGCGGGTGCCGGTCAGGATCACCGGCTGCGCGCCCATCGCCTTGGCAACGGCAGCGCCCAGCAGGCCGATGGGGCCCGGACCGGTGACAACGACGCTCTCGCCGGCGACCAGGCCGCCCAGCTCGGTCAGGCCATACATCGCGGTGCCGGCGGTCACCACCAGCGTGGCCTCCTCGTCGGTCATCGTGTCAGCCACGTGCACGAGCGTGTTGATGTTGTTGACCGCGTATTCCGCAAAGCCCCCGTCGGTGGTGAACCCGTTGGCGCGGTGGCCCTTGTCCACGTCACCGTAGTTCTTGCCGTAGTTGTGGCACGAGGTGTACATCCCCTGGCGGCAGCGTTTGCACTGGCCACAGCCAGCGTGGATCTCGACCGTCACGCGCTCGCCGATCTCGTATTCATCAACGCCCGGCCCAAGCGCCACGACCGTGCCCATGTATTCATGGCCGGGGGTGAAATTCTTGTTGAACGGATCGCCGCCATGGATCTGCGCGGGCGGACCATGGTGGATGATCTCGAGATCCGTGGCGCAGATCGCCACGGCGTCGATCCGAACCAGAACCTCGGCCTTCTTCGGCGCGGGCACCGGCTTGTTCGCCAGCGTCAGCTCGCCGGGGTCTCCCAGAACCCAGGCCTTCATGGTCTCCGGGATCGGAAAACCCTTGTCGGTCGTTACGTTGTCGGGCATTGCCATGAAGATATTCCTCCTCTTCCTTCAGGCACCGAACCGCGTCGCGGTTTCGATCTTGCGTGAGAACTCGTGACCCGCGGCGACCATCTCGCCGATCAGGACTTTGCGGTATTCCTGCGTCGCCATGCCGGCCGGAACGGTGACTGAAATGGCCCCGACCACAGCCCCCGAGCTGTCGCGCACCGAGGCGCCGATGCACACGATTCCATCGCGGAACTCCTCGTCGTCCACCGCGTACCTGTGGCGGCGGACGTGACGAAGGTCTTCGATCAGCCCCGACAGGCTGGTGATCGTGCGCGCCGTGAAGGCGGTCAGACCATTGGCCGAGATCACCTTGACCAGTTCGGTATCGGGGATCCATGCGAGGATGGACTTACCCGTGGCCGTTGCATGAGCGGCGCCCATCTTCTCTATCTCGCTGGGTTCGCTTACCGCTCCGCTAGGTTCGGCGAACCGCAGTTTCGTAATCAGCGAGTTGCCGGAGAGCACAGCCATTTGCACGCCGTGCCCCAGTTTCGCGCCGAGCGTCGCGAGCGCATCCGCCAAAAGGACGGAAGGATCGCGTGCTCCCTTAGCCATTTCGTTCAGTTCCCGAAGGCGCGTTCCCATCACGTAAGTGCGGCTGCGGCTCGAATGCTGAAGATAGCCCCGGGCGACCAGCGTGGCCGCCAGATGGTGGCAGGTCGAACTGTTGAGCCCGCTGCGGTCGGCCAGTTCGGAGAGCGTCAAACCATGCGGTTCCGCGGCCAGAAGTTCGAGCAGGCTCAAGGCCCTGTCGACAGACTGGATAGTCCGCGATGCCGATTTTTCGGTTATCGATGTCCCGGCCCCACCAGGCGCAATGTCCTGTGGGTAACGGCTGTCCGCCACTCGTGTCATAGGTGTTTTTCCTCCGCCTATGACCTTCCCAAGAGGCGGGCTTTTCTTCAAGAAAAATTGACAATGTCAGAGACGAGCCGACATTATCAAATAACATTCGAAATTATTCAATATTGTCAGTTTTGCACGCGCAAAAGGATTCTACGGGTTTGCCCCACAACCGGCACGAGGACGGGCGCGAGCCAGCTGTCCGCGATTCTGCCTTGGACTCGCAACCCTTTGGGCTGTTTCACCGAGGTGATCCAGTGGAAGACGCGGGTGTTCATCCCCACGGATGGCAATGACGTTTTGGCGCGGGTTCTTGCCGAGCATCGAGTTGGCGCAAGCGTCGCGGATACAGCCGCATGAGCGCGCGGCGTAGTATCGCGGACCTTTCGGCCGACCTGGCAGGCCGCGCCGAGAGTTTCTGCCGCCAGTGTTTCCCCGAGGGACGCAAGCAGGACAATTATTGGCAGGTTGGCAATACCTCGGGGACCAAAGGCAAGAGCCTTGCCATCCGGCTGCAGGCGGAAGGCGGGCGCAAGGCCGGGTCCTGGACTGACCTGCCCCCCTTCGGTCCCTCGTTCATAACGAGAGTCTGCGGGTTTGATCTTGATAATCATGGGTTTCGGTTTGGGCAAGCGCGCCGGGCGCGGAGCCCTCAAATTGCTCAAGCGCTCGGCGCGCTTGCAGTGGCGT
>NZ_JBGFGP010000091.1:0-7694 GCF_041224545.1 Sedimentitalea sp. XS_ASV28
CGATGACGCCCCTTTGAGCCAGCAGTTCTTCGACATCTGCGGTGCTGAGCGCAAACCGATGGCAGACCCAGACCTCATAAACAACAATCTCAAGAGGGAACCGGAAACCTTTGAAGCGGGGCTTTTCAGGCGGATTTATCATGTCCCACCCTTAGCCAAGCTGAAAACCGCAAACAAGTTGCCAATGCCTCTCGACCGCAAGACTGGTCCCGGTTTCTACCGCTGCGCGGACCTCCTCCACATCGATGGCGTCGATGGTGAACATGTCGACCACGCGCACGGAAACGCTCTTCTCCCCCAGCTTCGCGGCGGCGCCAAGCGAGACGTGCGCCTGGCCGCCGCAGGTGATGATCGTTAGGTCGGTCCCTTCGCGCAGACGGATCGCGCGGCCAAACTCGATCTGGGGAACCTCTTCGTAAGCCACCGGGTCGCGTCCCCGACCGAGCCGGATGTACATTGCCTGCGGATGCCCGAGCGACGGGCGCAGGATCACGCGCAGGTCGCTGGAATCGGTGACGCAGACGACCGTCAGATCGGCCACTCAGCGCAGTATGGCAACCTTCACTAAAACAGAGCCTGAAATCGGTCATCCGTGCAACAACGCGACCCGGATCCAGCACCGGGGCAGTGGTCTCGTCCATGAAGAGCTTCGTGGAGATCTTCAGATGCTCGGCCAGCTGGTCCTCTACGGGGCCGACTATGCCTGCAAGATGACCGCGTGACAGGCTTGCGGCAGGCTGCATTCAGCCAAGTGAAAATAACTTGGCAACGCCCCACAGCCCCCTTGACAAGCCGAGCCACCGGTTAATAGGCTTAACCATCTCGCTTGGTAGCGTGCCAATGACGATCCTGGAATTCGCAACTCCTAGGGACAGAGACAAGCGAAACGATGTCGGTTCCGGCATCCGGTTTGAGTTGGCACTACCATGATCGTGAGAGCGATACACATCGTTGCAAGTCCCATCAATCATGAGCCCCGTTCTTTTTGGCGGCCCGTTCGTGGCCGTCCTGTCATGATCGTGACGTCTTGCCATCAGATTCTGCCGATTCTGCGCCTCCGCCGGACACAACAAACGGACAGGACGTATGGCTTCCGAATACACTCTTTTTCAATCCTGCGAGGCGATTATCACCTGCGACGCCGCAGGAACGATCCACCGCAATGCCGATCTTCTGGTGCGGGATCGCACGATCACCCGTATCGAGCCGCGCATTGCCCCATCGGACATTCAGGACGGAACGAGGATCGTTGACGGAACCGGACTGTTTCTCTTTCCCGGCCTGATCAACACGCACCATCACTTCTTTCAGTCGTTTGTACGCAACAATGCCGATCTGGACTGGACCACGCTCACGGTCATTGAATGGCTGGATCGCATCTACCCGATCTTCGGGCGGCTGGACGAGGAGTGCTTCTACCATGCATCCGTTTCGGCCATGGGAGAGCTGATCAAGCACGGATGCACCACCGCCTTCGACCATCAATACAACTTTCCGCGCATCGCCGGGAAACGGATCGTCGACCGACAGTTCGAGGCGGCGGAGCTGATGGGTATGCGATTCCATGCCGGACGGGGCTGCAACACCCTGCCCAAATCAGAAGGCAGCACCATCCCCGACAGCATGCTGGAGACGACCGCGGAATTCATTGCCGACAGCGAGCGGCTCATCGACGCTTATCACGACCCGTCGGACTTCAGCATGCGCCAGTTGGTCCTGGCGCCCTGCCAGCCGGTGAACTGCTACCCGGAAACCTTCACCGAGGCCATCGGCCTCGCTCGCGACAAGGGTGTGTTCCTGCACAGCCATGTGGGCGAAGGTGAAAGCGAAGTGATCCGGCAACGCACCGGCCTGCGCACCGTGGACTGGTGCGAGAAGATCGGATTTGCCGGGCCGGATGTCTGGTATGCGCATTGCTGGGAACTCGATCCTGCAGAAATCCGGTCGATGGCGGCCAGCGGAACCGGCATGTCCCATTGTCCTGAGCCTGTCTATCTCGTCGGGGCCGAGATCACGCCCCTTGCCGAAATGGCCGAAGCCGGCATGCGGATCAGCCTTGGCGCGGACGGCGCTGCCTCCAACGACAATTCCAACCTGATGCACTGTGTTCACAGCGCCTACATGCTGCAATGCCTCGCCAATGCGTCGCACGACTACGCGGTGCCTAAACCGGCCGAGTTCCTGGCCTATGCCACGCGCGGGGGGGCCGACATTCTCGGGCGGACGGATCTTGGCACGCTGGAAACCGGCAAGGCCGCCGACCTGTTCGCCATCGACACGCGACGGCTGGAATACGTCGGCACCTGCCATGACCCGGCAAGCCTGATCCCGCGCGTGGGCATTGGCACCAATGTCGACCTGACGATGATCAACGGTCGTATCGTCTGGCAGGACGGAGAATTTCCGGGCCTCGACGAGCGCAAGCTCGTCGCTGACGCTCGGCAGCATGTCGAAAGGGTCGTGTATCAGACCTAAGCGCGCAGAGACCAACAGGGAGAGAAAGACTATGAAGATAAGATGGATCAAGACACTGATTGCCGGCGGCGCCGCGTTAATGCTCGGGACGGGGGCCATTGCCGAGCCGCTCAAGATCGGCATGGTCGTGGCGTCGCCGGTCGGGGATGTAGGCTGGGCACGCAACCTGGTCGATGGAATGGACGCGGTGAAGCAGAAATACGGAGATGATGTCGAGATCACCGTGATCGAGAACATCGCCGAAGGGCCCGACGCCGACCGCGCAATCAACCAACTGGCGGCCGATGGCCACAAGTTCCTGATGCTGGGATCGTTCGGCTACATGAATGCCGCGCTGAAGCTTGCCAGGCAGAACCCCGAAATCAGCATCCTGCATGCATCGGGGTACAAGACCTCTTCGAACATGTCGGCCTTCACAGCCAAGTATTTTCAGGGATCCTACCTGCTGGGGATGGCGGCTGCCGGGAAAACCGAGAGCAAGAAGCTCGGTGTTGTTGCCGCTTTCGCCATTCCAGAATTCATCACCACCATAAATGCGTTCACGCTCGGCGCGCAGCGGGTCGATCCCGATATCGAGGTCAACGTCGTCTGGGTCAATACATGGTTCGACCCCGCCAAGGAGCAGAGCGCCGCCGAAGCTCTGATCGCCAAGGGGGCCGACGTTGTCTTTTCCATGGGCCAGGACACGCCCTCGGTCGTGTCGCTGGCCGAGCGCGAGGGGGTCTACGTGACCAATCTCAACAGTTCGATGAAGGATTATGCGCCGAACTATTACCTCGGTGTCAACGGGACCGACTGGGCGCCGTTCTTCCTTGAGCAGGTGGCCGACCACATGAACGGAACGTTCGAGGGCCGCTATCACTGGCTGGGCATCGAGGATGACGTGGTCGTGACCACCGATTTCAACGAAAACACCGCCCCCGACCTCATGGCGCAGATCGAAGAAGTGCAGACCCTAATAGAGTCGCAAGACTTCAAGGTCTTCAAGGGCCCGCTGACCAACCAGGCCGGAGAGATTGTCGTGCCGGAGGGTACCGTACTGAGCGACAATGACATCCTGGGTATGACTTGGCATGTGAAAGGCGTGACATCTCCGCTCCCGAAATAGGGCTGTCCGAGAGACCGGAAAACGCTGCGGAACAGCCCCTGACGGGCTTGTTCCGTGGCTTCAAGCGACCATGCTTAGGAACGACATGACCCCCATCCCACCCCTCCTGTCGCTACGCGACGTGACCAAACGCTACGGCAGCTTTGTCGCCAACGAAGGTGTCTGTCTCGATATCGCGCCGGCCTCGATCCACGCGATCCTGGGCGAGAACGGCGCCGGCAAGTCGACGCTGATGAAGACCATCTATGGCGTGCACGATTTCGACGAAGGTACGATCAAATGGCAAGGAAAGACCGTCACCCTGCGCAACCCGGCCCAGGCGCGCGCCCTGGGCATCGGGATGGTCTTTCAGCATTTCTGCCTGTTCGAGACATTGTCCGTCGTCGAGAACATCTCGATGACGGTGCCCGGAAAGCTGTCCGACCTCGCCGATCGTGTCCGCCGGTTCGGCGCGGAATACGACCTAGTCGTCAACCCTTTCGCGCCGGTCCATTCGCTGTCCATCGGCGAACGCCAGCGGGTCGAGATCATCCGGTGCCTCATGCAGGATCTGAAACTGCTGATCCTGGACGAGCCGACATCGGTTCTGCCGCCTCAGCACGTTCCAGCGCTCTTTGACGCGCTGCGCAAACTTCAGGGCAAGGGGGTGTCGATCCTTTATATCTCGCACAAGCTCGAAGAGATCTGCGCGCTGTGCGATGCGGCGACGGTCCTGCGCAACGGCAGGACCGTCGCTGATGTCGACCCTCGGGCGGTTTCGTCCGAGGAACTGGCACGGCTGATGGTGGGCTCAGACATTGCAACGATTAACCGTGTAAAGGTTCGCGCGGGAACCACGGGCGAGGCGCTGCGCCTGTGCGATGTAAGTCGCCGGGACGCGGATCCATTCGTCTGCGACCTGAGCGGCATCAACCTGACTGTGAACCATGGCGAGATCGTCGGTATCGCGGGCATCTCAGGCAACGGCCAGAAGGAACTGGCGCGCATCATTTCCGGCGAAGACCTTGCCGACGGGCTCGACGCCGACGCGATCACCATGCTCGGTACGGCTGTTGGCACGCAACCGGTCCGCAAACGCCGCAAGCTGGGGTTCGCTTTCGTCCCCGAAGAGCGCCTGGGCCGCGGCGCGGTTCCAGGCCTTTCGCTGTGGTCCAATGCGCTGCTGACGACCTACGATCACGGCATGCTGAGCAACGGCTATGTTCGGCGCAACAGGCTGCTCGAATTTTCGCGCGCCTGCATCGACGACCTGAAAGTGAAATGTGCCGGCCCAGAGGCCCTGGCCGGATCTCTTTCGGGTGGCAACCTTCAGAAATTCATCTTGGCGCGCGAAATCCGGCAGAATCCTAAACTGCTGTTCGTGGCCCAACCTACCTGGGGCGTCGACGTGGGGGCCGCAGCACAGATCCGGCAGCGGCTTCTCGATCTGCGGGCACAGGGGGCGGGCATCCTGGTGATTTCAGAGGAACTCGAGGAGCTGTTCGAGATCTGCGACCGCCTGCACGCGATAAATCACGGAACCCTGTCGCCCGCCTATCACGTCGACGAGGTCACCCCGAGAGATATCGGGGAGATGATGATCGGACGCGCATTTGCCGGAGGTGACAATGCGGTTTCATCTTGAACGACGCGCGCGGATTTCGGCCGCGACCGCTATTTCCGTACCCCTGCTGTCGGTGCTGATCGGTGTGGCCCTGGGAGCAGCGCTACTGCGCCTGCTCGGATACGGAATCGGCACGACCCTGCATGCCTTCTTCATTGCCCCCTTCGCCTCAGGCTATTCGATTTCCGAAATTTTTCTCAAGTTCGGTCCGCTACTGCTGATCGCCCAGGCGCTTGCGATCGGCTTTCGCGCCAAGGTCTGGAACATCGGGGCGGAAGGCCAGATGGTGATGGGTGCCATCGGGGCAAGCGCCATACCGGTCTATTTCAACGAGCTAGACTCTGTGTTTGTCCTGCCGGCGATGATGGCGCTGGGGGCGGCATTCGGCATGCTCTGGGCGGGCATCGCGGCCTTTCTCCGGGTGCGCTTCAATGCGAGCGAGATCCTCGTGACGCTGATGCTGACCGCAATAAGCTTTCAGATTCTTTATTACCTAGTGCTTGGCCCCTGGCGCGATCCGATGGGATTCAACTTTCCACAGACGGTGCTGTTTCAGGATGCCGCGATATTTCCGACGTTGTTCGGCGGGTCGCGCGTGAACGCCTCGATCTTCATCGCAGTGATCTTCACCGTGTTCGCCTGGCAGTTCATGCAGAAGCGCATGAGCGGCTATCGCCTGATCGTCAGCGGCATGGCGCCCGGAGCGGCGCGCTATGCCGGGTTCAGCGAAAGCACCGGCATCTGGGTTAGCCTGCTGCTGGCCGGGTTTGCCGCCGGGCTTGCCGGGATGAGCGAGGTGGCCGGACCCATCGGGCAGCTGCAACGGTCGATTACCTCGGGCTATGGCTACACCGCCATAATCGTGGCCTATCTCGGCGGTCTGCGCCCGCTGGGCATCGTCTTTGCGGCGTTTTTCCTGTCGGTCCTGCATATCGGCGGGGATATCGCGGTTGTCAGCGGCGGGATCCCGAAAAGCGCCGTTCAGGTCCTGCAGGGCTTGTTGCTGGTCTGCTATCTGGCAACCCAGCTTTTCGTTTCACACCGGCTTGTGGCCGCATCGCCAATCGCCCGCACGCAAGGAGCTGCCCGTGGCTGAAATCGAATTTCTTGTCGCCGGAACGATCGCCGCCTCGACCGTTTTCCTTCTGGCCGCACTGGGAGAACTGGTGGCCGAGAAATCAGGTATGTTGAACCTCGGGGTCGAGGGCATGATGGCGCTCGGGGCGGTTGTCGGCTTCATCGTGACCAAGCAGACGGGCGATCATTTCCTCGCCTTTCTCCTCGCCGGGGTGGCCGGCATGGCCATCGCGCTAGTCTTTGCGGTTACGGCGATCACCTTCATGGCCAGCCAGGTGGCGACCGGTCTGGCCATCGGCATCCTCGGGCTGGGAATGGCGGCCACCATCGGAAACAGCTACGAAAGCCAGACGGTCGAACCGCTGGGCGAACTCGACATTCCCCTGCTCGGCGATCTCCCCGTGGTCGGGGCAATGTTCTTTCAGCATGATGTCATGGTCTATATCACTCTGCTTCTGGCCGGGGCCATCGCCGTGACGATGACCCGCACACGGATCGGGCGCATTATCCGGGCGGTGGGCGAAAACCCACATGCGGCGCAAGCGCTAGGCTGTCCCGTGCCGACAATCCGCTATCTCTGTGTGTTGTTCGGCGGCTGTCTTGCGGGATGGGCTGGATGCTATGCCGCGACGGTCCTGACCCCGCTATGGGGCGACGGGATGATCGCGGGGCGGGGTTGGATCGCAATCGCGCTGGTGGTCTTTGGCACTTGGCGGGTCGGGCGCCTGATCGTCGGCGCCTATCTCTTCGGTTTCGTGTCGCTCAGCGAACTGATCGCCCAGTCCGTCGGCATAGCCATCCCCTCGCAGGTCCTGACCGCTGCGCCGTACGCTCTGACGATCATTGTGCTGGCGATCATCTCGCGCCACCCCGAGCGCATGCGAATCCATGTACCGTTTTCGCTGGGAGAGGTCTTTGCCAGGGACCGGCCGGACGTGTAAGCGGCAGCGCCGTTGACGCCACTGCGGCACACCGAAATACCGCGTCCAACTCTGCGGCTATAGCGTGTCGCAACCTATAGGATTCGGGATTCCCAGATTGTTGGTAATGCGCGTCCCTGTCGTTGGGGCAGATTTGGGGCCACAGATGGGCAAGCCACATCCTATGGAGCTGAGAACGCGCGTTGTCGCGTTCGTCGATGAGCGTCACGGGCACCATGAGGCGGCGCGGCACTTCCGGGCGTCGCCAAAGTGGTAATGTCGCAAACATTCAGCCTTTCATCGGAAAGCGCGATGCTGCACACCGGGTCGGGCAGACGCATGAGCAGGACGGGCGGGATGGCGATCGATTTCAATGGTGCGCATTATCCGAAGCCGGCGATCCTGCATGCGGTGTTTTTCTATGTTCGCTATCCCGTCTCCTACCGAGACCTCGAAGAGATTCTGGCCGAGCGGGGATTCACCTTGGACCATGCCACGCTGAACCGCTGGA
>NZ_JBGFGP010000101.1:0-312 GCF_041224545.1 Sedimentitalea sp. XS_ASV28
AAAGGGGGACTCCGCGACAGGGTTTCGGCCGTTCAAGGGGTGGCTTCACGACCAAGATCCACCTCCGCGTTAACGGCGTCGGCCTGCCCATGAGGTCGGAGATCACGCCGGGGCAGACATCGGACTACCGGGGCTTCGATCTGGTCATGGCCGATAACCTGCCCGAGCCGTCCGTCCTGCTCGCAGATCGCGGCTATGACTCAGACAACGGTCGCAAAACCATGGAGGCGCGCAACGTCGTGCCTGTCATCCCCATGCGAAAGACCCGCAAACTGCGCGTGGCCGTCGATCGCACCATCTACCGGCTGCGCA
>NZ_JBGFGP010000106.1:0-10531 GCF_041224545.1 Sedimentitalea sp. XS_ASV28
CTTCGCGATTGACTTGAAACATCCCGCATCACCTAACGCGTTGAAATCTCTGATTTCAGGCAGCGTCAGGTCTATCGCGAAACGATATAAACAATCAAATAAACACACCCAATAAAAACAAGAAAAATTCACAATGATATATGACGCTCGGTCTGCGCTGCACGCTGCGACCTCTGGACAACGGACGTTGCGCGTTACCCTGCGCCGTGTCGCCTGCGCACGGTATCGGGACGGCCGGGCAGGTTCAGTGTGGCATCGGCCCGTGGGGTTTCGCTGATCACCTTGCCGTTGGCGATCACGCAAAGCCGGTTGGCCCGCAGCCTGAGCGCCTCGATCGGATCGCCGGCATCCAGGATGACCAATGAGGCTCTTGCCCCCACATGCAGCCCGTAATCCGCCAATCCGAGCGTGCGGGCGTTGTTCACGGTGACCATGTCAAAACAGGTGCGCATGTCCTGGGGGCTGGTCATCTGAGCGACGTGCAGACCCATGAAGGCCACGTCGAGCATGTCGGCGGTGCCCAGTGAATACCACGGATCCAGTACGCAATCCTGTCCCCAGCCGACATTGATCCCCATCGCCAGCATTTCCCTGACCCGCGTCAACCCGCGCCGTTTCGGAAAGCTGTCGTGGCGACCTTGCAGCACGATGTTGATGAGCGGGTTGGGAATGGCGTTGATTTCGGCCTCGACCATCAGGGGCAGCAGCTTGGACACATAATAATTGTCCATCGAATGCATCGAGGTCAGGTGCGATCCCGCGACACGGCCCTGCAAGTTCAGCCGCCGGGTTTCATACGCCAGTGTTTCGATATGGCGCGACATGGGGTCGTCGGTTTCGTCGCAATGCATATCGACCATCAAGCCCCGCTCGGCGGCGATTTCACAGAGTTCCGTGACCGAGGCGGCCCCATCGGCCATGGTGCGTTCGAAATGCGGAATGCCGCCGACAACGTCCACACCCATGTCCAGCGCCCGGATGGTGTTGGCCCGCGCGGTTGGATCGCGATAGAACCCATCCTGCGGGAATGCGACAAGTTGCAGGTCGATATAGTGTTTGACCCGTTCGCGAACGTCCAGCAAGGCCTCGACGCCCAGCAGCCGGTCATCGCAGGTATCCACATGGCTGCGGATCGCCAGCAACCCCATGCTTGCGGCCCAGTCGCAATATTGCAGGGCACGGGCAACAACATCATCCTGGGTCATCACCTGCTTGAGTTCGCCCCAGAGCCCGATTCCCTCGAGCAGGGTGCCCGATGCGTTGATGCGCGGCAGCCCGTAGGACAGCGTTGCATCCATGTGAAAATGCGGATCCACGAAAGGCGGGCTTACCAGATCGCCTGCGGCCTCCACCACCCTGCCCGCCGTCGCCGCGCCCAGGTCGTCCATCGCCACGATCCTGTCGCCCTGTATTCCGATATCGCATACCCGGCCGTCAGGGAGCGTCCCGCCCCGCACAATCAGATCGAACATCAGCGTTCCCCCTTGTTGAACGGCACCATCAGAGCCGCCGGAACCTCGGCCCGTCGTGACATCGCCACCAGCGCGAGAATGGACAGGAAATAGGGCATCATCAGGAATATCTGGTAGGGAAATTCCGCCCCGAAACTGGTCTGCTGCACCCGGATTTGCAAGGCATCGAACGCGGCAAACAGAATCGCGCCGAGCAGCGCCTTGCCCGGCCGCCAGGAGCCGAAGACAACCAGCGCGATACAGATCCAGCCCCGGCCATTGACCATCTCGAAAAAGAAACTGTCAAAGGCCGACATCGTCAGAAAGGCACCGCCCATTGCCATGAAGCCGCTCCCGACAATCACGGCGCCCATGCGGATCGCGGTGACAGAAAGCCCCTGTGCGGCAACGGCCGCGGGGTTTTCGCCAACCGCCCGCACCGCAAGCCCGACCGGCGTGCGGTAAAGCACAAGCGCCACCACCGCCACCAGCACGAATGCAAGATAGGTGAATGGCGTCTGCGAGAACAGCGCCGGACCAAGCAGGGGTATCTCGGACAGCAGCGGAATCTCGTAGGGCTGAAACGCCGCGATCTTGGGCGGGTTGGTCACTTCGGGCAGAGCAAGGCGATAGGCATAGTAGGTCGATGAGGTCGCCAGCAGCGTGACACCGAGCCCAACCACATGTTGCGACAGTCCGAAGGGAACCGTCAGCAGCGCGTGCACCAGCCCGAAGAGCATGCCGACACCCATCGCCACCCCCACCCCGACCCAGAGACCGGTACCGGAATAGACCGCCATCCATCCGGCAAAGGCACCGGCGACCATGATCCCCTCGATCCCGAGGTTGAGAACCCCTGCGCGTTCACAGATCAGTTCGCCCAGCGTCGCAAAGATCAGCGGTGTGGCTATGCGGATCGCGGCAGCCCAGAAACTGGCGGTGAACAGGATCTCGATGATGTCCATGGCTAATCCCTCACCACGCGAAACCGGGTCAGCATGATCGCCAGAACCACGAGCAGCAGTGCCGTGGCCAGCATGATATCGGCGAGGTAGGTCGGCACGTCGGCGGCACGGCTCATGCTGTCGGCGCCGACAAAGATGCCCGCCACGAACAGCGCGGCAACGATCACACCGATCGGGTTCAACAGCGCCAGCATCGCCACGATGATCCCGGTATAGCCGTAGCCCGGTGACAGATCGAGCGTCAGACTGCCCTTGAGACCCGCGACCTCGGAAAACCCGCCCAGTGCGGCGAGCCCGCCAGACAGCAGCGCGGTCTTGACCAGCACCCGGTTCACCGGGATCCCGGCAAAGGCCGCCGCGTCCTTGTTCAGGCCCACGGCCCGCATTTCAAATCCGAGCGTACTGCGTGTCTGGATAATCCAGACGACGAAAGCCGAGATCAGCGCCAGCGCAAACCCCCAATGCACGCGCAGGCCCTCGAAAATCCGCGGCAGCCGGGCCTCGGCCACCACCCGCGCGGATTTCGGCCAGCCCATGCCCATCGGATCCTTGAGCGGCCCTTCCAGCAGCATCGAGATGAACAGCAGGAAGATGAAATTGAAGAGCAGCGTCGTCACCACTTCGTCGACACCGAACCGGGTTTTCAGTACCGCGGGCACCAACAGGAGCAATGCCCCCGCCAGGATCGCCACAAAGGCCAGCAGCGGCAGCAGCGCAAAGGACGGCCAGACCAGCAAACCGGTTCCCAGCACCACGGTCGTCAGCGCCCCGGCATAAAGCTGAGCCTCGGCACCGATATTCCAGAATTTCGCCCGAAACGCGACGGCGGCGGCAAGCCCGGTAAAGATCAGCGGGGTTGCGCGGTTGAAGGTTTCGACAATCGCGAATTTCGACCCGAACGCTCCTTTCAGGATCAGTCCGAGGACCGAGAACGGGTTTGCCCCTGCGATGCTGGCGAGCAGGGAGGCAATGGCGATGGTTGCGCTCAACGCCAGAACGATCGGCACCACCCGGCGCGCGTGGCTGGGGTTTCGGATCGGTTCAAGCCGCATTGTAACTCCGTGCCCCAAACCCTTGGCCAGACATCCATATTCCCAGTTCCGCAGGTGTCATCTCACCCCGGCCAAAGGCGGGCGAAAGCCGACCGTCAGAGATCACGTGGATGACATCGGAGAGCGCCATGATCTCGTCGAGATCCTCGGAGATCAGCAGCACTGCCGCACCGCGATCCCGCGCGTCGAGCAATTGGCGGTGCACGTAATTCACTGCGCCGATATCCAGGCCACGCACCGGCTGGTTGGCGAGGATGATCCGGGGCTGCGCCTCAAGGACGCGCCCCAGGATGAGCTTCTGCATATTCCCCCCCGAGAGCAGGCGAATGCGGGTGTCGGGGCCTGGGCATCTCACGTCGAATTTGCTGATGATCTCTTCGGCAAAACGGCGCGCCCGACCCCAGTCGAGCCAACCCCGGCGGCTGAACGGCGCCCCGTTGTAGCGTTCGAGTATCGCGTTTTCCGTCAGGTCGAAATCCGCGATCGTTCCTGTTTTGTGGCGATCTTCGGGAATCCGGGCGATGCCGTTATGCACGGCCTGCCGTGCGGACCAGGTGTGAAGGACGTCGCCATACAGGATCATCTCGCCCCGGGCGGCCGATTGCATGCCCCCCACGATATCGGCAAGCGCCGCCTGCCCGTTGCCGGATACGCCTGCAAGGCCGCATATCTGACCCGCGTACAGCGTCAGATCGATGGCTTTCAACCCCGGCGCGTTGCTGATATCGGGTGTCGAGACCCCGCGCAGTTCGAACAACGCCGCACCAGCCTTGCCCGGTGCAATTTCGGGTGGCTCCGCTTGCGAGCCCATCATCATCGCCGCCAGCGCATGGGTATCGGTATCGGCGGTGCGCACGCCGCCCACGACCTTGCCGTGGCGCAGCACGACGACACGATCGGCAATGGCCATGACCTCGTGCAGCTTGTGCGAGATGAAGATCACCGACAGCCCGTTTGCGATGGCCTGTTTCAACGTCGAAAACAGGTCATCGGCCTCTTGCGGGGTCAGCACCGCAGTCGGTTCGTCCAGGATCAGGATGCGCACATCCCGATACAGCGCCTTGAGAATTTCGACCCGTTGCCGCTCGCCCACGCTCAGGCTGCCGACTCGTGCGTCGGGCGATACGGCAAGGTGGAACCGGTCCGACAGCTCCACGATGCGCTTGCGCGCCGCCGCCCGGTCCAGCCCAAGGCTGAGAAGCGGACGCACCCCCAGCGTGATATTCTCCTGCACGGTCATATTGTCGGCCAGCGTGAAATGCTGGTGGACCATGCCGACGCCCGCATCGAGTGCGGCGCGGGAATTGCCCGCCGGCAGGGTCTGGCCAAACACCTCCACGGTGCCGCTGTCCGGGGTGTACTGGCCGAACAGGATATTCATCAGCGTGGTCTTGCCCGCCCCGTTTTCACCGAGCAGGGCGACAACTTCGCCCTCATCCACAGAGAAGCTGACCGCATCATTGGCGGTCAGATCTCCAAAGCGCTTGGTAATGTTGCTGAGGCGAAGCGCCTCGGCGGTGCCTTGCGTCATGTCGGATCAGGAGGATTTCGGTTCGTCGTCGTTGATCTCGACCGTGAACGTGCCCGACTTGATCTCCGCTTCGCGCTTGGCAACCAGATCCAGCGCCGCCTGGGGCACCTTGCCCTCGAATGTGCCCAGCGGCGCAAGCGAGGTTCCGCCCTCGTTCATGAAGGAATAGACACCATAATCCGCTGCGGAAAAACTGCCGGCCCTTACCTGGGCAATGGCATGATCCAGCGTCGGCTCGAAATGCCAGAGCGCAGACGCGACGACCGTATCGGGGTAATCCCCCTGGGTGTCGATCACGTTTCCGATCGCCAGCACGCCCTTTTCCTTGGCGGCGTCCGACACGCCGAAGCGTTCGGCGTAAAGCACATCGGCCCCGTTCTCGATCATGGCAAAGGCGGTTTCCTTGGCCTTGGGCGGATCGAACCAGCTTCCGATAAAGCTGACCTGGAAGCGGATGTCCGGGTTTATCTCGGCCGCCCCCGCCATGAACGCGTGCATCAACCGGTTGACCTCGGGGATCGGAAAGCCGCCAACCATACCGATATTGCCGGATTTCGTCATGGAACCGGCAATGATTCCAGATAGATACGATCCATCCTGAATGTAATTGTCGAAGACGGCAAAATTCGGCAGAGAGGGGTCTTCCTTGAAGCTGGAGCCCATCAGGAACGCAACATCCGGATAATCGGCGGCGACCTCGCGGGCCTCTTGTTCGGCGCCGAAAACCTCGCCGATGATCAGCTTGTTGCCAGCCTCGGCATATTCCCTCAGAACACGGGCATAGTCGGTATTGCTGACGTTTTCGGAGAACTCGTAGGAAATGTCGCCGCGTTCCTGCGCGGTCAGCGCCGCCTTGTGGATGCGGCTCACCCATTGCTGCTCGATCGGGACCGTGTAGACGCCCGCCGTCTTGATGGGCTCGGCGGTAAAGCCGCGCGTGGCGCCGAACGTGCCAGCCAACAGCGATGTGGCGGCCGTCGTCGCCAGAAAACGACGACGGGAAATGTGAGCTTTAATCTTCATGACCTGTACCCCCGGAGTTAGACTTATGCATGTAGCATCAAATTTTGCCAATTGGTCAAGAAATGAATGGGCTGAAAAGCCCACCTGCCCCAATAGGTTGAAGAGACGCCCATGATTGCGGCAGGTGACGGCGAGCGCGCTGCGGGGCGAGTCCTGACCGGTCGTATCGCCCGGTCATCCGATCTGTCGCTTCAACTCTTTTTCATCGCATCGAGCAGTGCCGACCCGAGCGCGCCGGGGCTGCTGCCGTTCGATGGCGTCGCTTTGGGAGGACGTGATGTGCCGCCGGAGCGTTTGCCCTGCCCGGGATCACGCGGCGATTTGGGCTTGCCCGCGCCAGTGGCCCCGCCCTGTTTGCGCATCGTCAGTCCGATGCGCTTGCGGGCGACGTCGACCTCGGTCACGCGGACGCGCACCACGTCTCCGGCCTTGACCACCTCGTGCGGATCCTTGACGAACCGGTCGGCCAACTGGCTCACATGCACAAGCCCGTCCTGATGCACGCCGATATCGACAAAGGCGCCAAACGCCGCGACATTGGTGACCGTGCCCTCCAGCGACATGCCGGGTTTCAGGTCCGAAATCGTCTCGACACCCTCGGCAAAGCTCGCGGTCTTGAATGTGGGGCGCGGGTCGCGTCCGGGTTTTTGCAATTCGGCGATGATGTCCTGAACCGTGGGCAACCCGAAACTGGCATCGACGAACTCTTCGGGGCGCAATGCACCGAGGATCTGTTCCTGCCCCATGATCTGGCGAATGTCGCGACCACAGGCTTTGACGATCCGGCGTGCCACATCATAGGCCTCGGGGTGTACCGATGATGCATCGAGCGGTTCGTCGCTGTCGCGAATGCGCAGGAACCCGGCGCTTTGCTCAAAGGCTTTCGGCCCGACGCCCGGCACCTTCAGCAGCGCCTTGCGCGAGGAAAACGCGCCCAATTCGTCGCGATAGGCGACAATCGCTTCGGCCAGCCGCGGCCCCAGACCTGCCACATGCGCCAGCAGCGGCGCGGAAGCGGTATTGAGGTCGACACCCACGGCGTTCACCGCATCCTCGACCACCGCCTCGAGAGCGCGGCCCAGCTGACGCTGGTCTACATCATGCTGGTACTGGCCGACGCCGATGCTCTCGGGTGCGATCTTGACCAGCTCGGCGAGCGGATCCTGCAGGCGGCGGGCAATCGAAACCGCACCGCGCAGCGACACGTCAAGCTCGGGAAACTCGCGCGAGGCCAGCTCGGATGCCGAATAGACCGACGCACCCGCTTCCGACACCACGACACGCGTGGGCTTTGGCCCGGATGGCAGCATCTTGAGCGTATCTCCGACAAATTTCTCGGTCTCGCGGCTGGCGGTGCCGTTGCCGATGGCGATCAGTTCGACGCCATGCGTGCGGATCATGTGCAGCAGGAGCTCTTCGGCCCCGCGCAGATCGCGTTTCGGCGGAAAGGGATAGAGCGTTGCGGTCTGCAACAATTTGCCCGTCGCGTCGACCACCGCCGCCTTTACCCCTGTGCGAATCCCCGGATCGAGCCCCAGCGTCGTCTTGGCCCCGGCGGGTGCGGCGAGCAGCAGATCCTTGAGATTGCGTGAAAAGACGCGGATCGCCTCGTCATGGGCCCGGCGGCGCAGATCGCCCAGCAGGTCAAGGAACATTGTCAGACCCAGCTTGACGCGCCATGTCCAGCCTGCGGCGAGGCGCAGCCACTCATCACCCGGCCCGTCGCCGGGGATGCCGATCGCCCCCGCGACGATGCCCGCTGCGCGCGCGGCTCCGGTTTCCGGCTCCGGCTCGATCGACAGGGTCAGAACACCCTCTTTGGAGGCACGCAGGATCGCCAGCGCCCGATGGGCGGGAATGTCCGACCATTTCTCGCTGTGATCGAAATAATCCGAGAACTTGGCGCCTTCGGCTTCCTTGCCGGCCTGCACGCGCGCGATGACAAGCGCCTCGGCCTGCATGAAGTCCCGCAATCGTCCCAGCAGGTCGGCATTCTCGGCCAGTTCTTCCGCCAGGATATCGCGCGCACCTTCCAGTGCCGCTTTCACGGTTTCCACGTTTTCGCCCAGATAGGCCTGCGCGAGGTCCTCCGGCCTGGCGTTGCGGTTATCCATGATGGCGCGCAGAAGCGGATCGAGCCCGTTTTCCCGCGCGATCATCGCCTTGGTGCGGCGTTTGGGTTTGAACGGCAGATAAATGTCTTCGAGCGTTGCCTTGCTGTCGGCCTGCGCAATCTTGCGCGCCAGTTCATCGGTCAGCTTGCCCTGCCCCCGGATCGTGTCGAGGATGGTCGCCCGCCGGGCCTCCATCTCGCGCAGATAGACCAGACGTTCGTTCAATGTGCGCAATTGGCTGTCATCCAGACCGCCGGTCACCTCCTTGCGATAACGGGCGACAAAGGGCACCGTCGCGCCTTCGTCCAGCAATGCGGTGGCGGCGGCGACCTGTCGCGGCGTGGCGGCGATTTCGGTTGCGATTGTGCGGGCGATCCGATCGGCGGTCTGGTCCAAGAGGGGCTCCTGTATGACGGGACCAATGACATAAACCGGGGCCCCGGATCGCGCCAGCCCCGGCATGCAGTTATCCACAGATGTTGTTGCCGCCCTCGCCCGCGCTCAGCTCTGGTTGGCTCCGCGCAACTGGCGGATCGAGCGGCGGACCGCCGTCCAGTCCTGGGCCTCGCGAGGCTTGCCGGCGTCGTCACATTCGCGTGCCTTGCGGGCGGCTTCCGCCTCGGCAGCGTCACCATGGGCCTGATACAGAGCCCGGGCGTATTGAGCTGTCTTCGTCGCTTGCATGTCGGGTTTCCCTTTCTGTCGAAATTGAACATACCGACCCCCCGGATCGGTCCGGGCGATTCTGCGGTACGTTCACCATACATCATTTGTTCGAGCTTTTCATGTCTTGCGGGAAATGAGCCATTCGAATGCGCGCGGGAACGCAGGAATGCACGCCCTTGCGCGATTGCAGCCCGAGGCGGAAACGCGTTACATGCCATCAGGACCCCGCCGCGATCCGGCCGGGCACAGGATAGGTGGTGACCGATGGCAGAAGCACAGCTGACATTGACCCGGCTCAACCGGTTCCCGGTCAAGGGGTTGAGCGCCGAACAGCTTGAAACGGTAACGCTCGATGCCGGTCAGGGTATTCCGGGTGACCGGTTTTTCGGCTTTGCCCGCCACGGTTCCGGTTTCGATCCGCAAAATCCGCAACCCTTGCCCAAGGATCGTTTCGTGGTCCTGGCCAATCAGGCGGCGCTGGCGGGCCTGAAAACCCGGTTCGATCCACGGACAAACACGCTTGATATCCGGTCCGGACAGAGCCGGCAGTTTGACATGGGGAACACCGAAGGGCGAGACGCCGCCGCACTCTATCTGTACGAAACCCTCGCGCTGAGCGATCCCGAGCCGCCGACCTTCGTGTCATCCACCCCGCATCGCTTTACCGATGTTTCGGTGGTCTCATCGCAGATGATGAACGCGGTTTCGGTGCTGAACCTTGCGTCAGTGCGCGCCGTCGAGGAGCGGCTGGATGTCGAGATCGATCCGGCGCGTTTCCGCGCCAATCTGGAAATCGACGGCTTGCCACCCTTCGTGGAACTGGATTCGGTCGGTTCGACATTTCATCTGGGTGACGTGGCGCTGCGCATCCTGGCCCGCACCAAGCGATGCGCCGCAACCGAAGTGAACCCCGACACGGCCGAGCGCGACCTGAAGCTCCCTTACCTGCTGCGCAAGGAACTGGGACATATGGACATGGGCATTTATGCCGAGGTGGTGTCCGGCGGCACCCTCGCCATCGGTCAGACGGGCCACTTCGCTGGCTGAGGCGTGCAATGGCCGGGTCTGGTTATCCGGGCAGCCCTTGAACGCGCACCATCTTGTCGGTCATTTCAGACAATTGCAGGAAAACGATCGGACGTCGCAGTGAAAGATCACGAGTCCGGCGATTGCAACGCGGTCTGCGGATCATAATCGGCTGCCAGCCGGATGTCGCGCAGCGGCTTTACCCGGCGGATCGACTCGGCATAGAGCTCATGCGCCTTGTAGGCCGCCAGCGCCGTATCGTCGGCAAATTCACCATAGACAACGACATCGACCTCCTTGCTGGCGGGATCGGACTTGCGATTGATCGCGATCTCGAGCCGCTCGGCATGCGGAATTCGGGTCAGAAGACCAAGCCCCTGCCGGACGGAGTCGAGATTTCCCTCATGGGGTACGGTGAAAAACACGATGTGGCGGATCATGGCTCGGGCCCGTCTGGTCAGGGAAACAATGGCATTCTACCGCCGTGGCAGGTGCCTTCAACCGCAACCCGGCCAGGACGCGCTGTCCGCGGCGTGGACCCGTATTGAGATTGATTCATGATATTTTCTTTCCTTTCAGGATAGTTTCTGTGTCGATTTTTTGTGTTTTGTTTTGTGGATTGATGCCGGCGTTTGTCATCCATTTTTTCATGGTTTTGGGCATTGGGTATATGGGTCTGCTGGTTGTTGCGGTGCCTTTGCTT
>NZ_JBGFGP010000116.1:0-33765 GCF_041224545.1 Sedimentitalea sp. XS_ASV28
CGGGCAGCGAGGATGAAATGTTCGAAAAACGTCCACTCCTCGTCCGTCATCAAGTCTCGTGCCAAGCTGGTCTCCATAGCAGATACTAGCTTGAATCACGCCTACGGTGCATTGTGAATCCCTTTTGTCAACACGGCCTAAGCAAGAGCTGCACCACAAACAAGTTGACAATCCCGGCAGATAATTGTTCGAGTTCCACCTGCTCTTCCGCAGGCCAACGCGGATGCGAGTAGCGGGATCGGCGCGCGTGCCATTACGCGATCGTTTAGGCAACTGACTTTTGCGCGCAATAGGTAACGAGTTTATGGGTCTGCTCCGAGCCATGCGAGACGGTTGCGGGATCAATACCTACAAGCGTTACGGCCGCTTGGGCCTCGCCTTGCCAATCGAGCACTGGCGCCGCGGCAGCCACTAAACCTGGGATGAACTTGCCCTCAATTGATGCAAATCCACACGCGCGCGTTCGTTGCACCAAATCGGCGATGCCCAATTTGGTGAGCTCGATGTCGAGCTTGAGGCCTGCCCGTCGGCCGAGGCGCTTGATCTGCATATCGCGGACTGGAGAAATTGCGCGGGGTGGTCCCCATGCCAGAAAGACGCGTCCTGTCGCGGAATTCAGCAGCGGCAGCGTCGTCCCAAGCCCCATCGAGGTATCGGTCGGCGTGGCTCCGCGCTCCCAACGCACCACGGTCGCGCCCTGGTTCGCCCAGACGGACAGCAACACCGTCATTCCAGTTTCCGCCGATAGTTCAGCCAATCCATCAGCTGCGGCATTGACGAAATCATGCCGGGCAAGCGCCGCGAGCCCGAGTTTCAGAGCCGCAGGACCCAGGTCATAGCGCCCGGAACGTCCTTGTTGTTTGACCAGTCCCGCACCGACGAAGGACGCGAGATACCGGTGAACCTTGCTGGGCGGCATGTCGCTGGCACGTGCGATCTCCGATAGCGTTTGAGGACCGCCTTGCTCCGCCATCTGAGCCAGGACCCCCAATGCAGTATCGAGGGATTTCAAGCCCTGGCCGTGACCGTTTTCTTCAGACATTTCCTGGTTCCAGCAACATGCGTATTTGTGACAGGTCGGTAGCGACCATACCGGTTTCTGACCGAGAGAAAAGACATCGGACTTCCTTGCCGAGAAATGTCGTGGTTGCTGCGATGGTGCCCTCGTAGGCCACCGTCAGTGTGCGGCGAGACCACTCGAGCGACATGATTCGTACCTCCAACCTGTCGCCGTCGCGCATTGGATGGCGAAACTGAGCGGACGCATCAACAAGCCCAAAACCAACAGCATTGAGTTTTTTGCACAGTACCTCGTGGCCACCGAACTGGCGCAAATGAGCGTGAAACGCGGCGTCCATCCAGCGGAATATATTGGGGTAAAACACAATTCCTGCCGGATCGCAGTCTCCAAACGTGATTTCAAAAGTCAGTTCCGTGCACATGGTTTATTCCATTTTGTGAAAGCAATTGCATAATATGCAATACTAAGATATCTGCTCATCAACGTCGAGAGGGATCAGGAGGAATCGATGAGCAAGCTGACCAGCGTAGAAATTCTTGGGGCCGGGCCGGCCGGTCTCTACACCGCCATTCTGATCCGACGACTCTTGCCGCACGTTCAAGTGCGGGTGACCGAACAGAACCCGGAAGGCGCGACGTTCGGCTTCGGTGTGGTTTTCTCAGACCGAGCGCTGGAATTCCTTAAGGCCGATGATCCGGAGACACACGATCTGGTCACGCCTCACATGGAGCGTTGGCAGAACATGACCCTCAACCTGCCGCATGGGCAGGTGACCCTGGATGGTGTTGGCTTCACGGCTGTGGGGCGCTTGCACCTGCTTGAAATCCTGACGGAACGCGCCAGAGCGCTCGACATCCCGATCCGCTTCGGTACACAAGTTGCCGATATAGAAGAATTGGACGCCGATCTCGTGGTCGGCGCGGACGGATTGAATTCGCTTGTCCGCCGAACGCTGGAAGACAGCTTCAAACCGAAGATCGAGTACTTCGACAACCACTTTGCCTGGTTTGGCGCGACGGTTCCTTTCGACACGTTGACCCAAACTTTCATTGAAACTGAATTCGGTCCGATGAACGCACATCACTACCGGTTCCAGCCCGACCTCAGCACCTTCATCGTGGAATGCGACGACAAGACCTTTCAGAAGGCCGGTTTCGAAGGGCTCAGCGAAGTGGACAGCGCAGACCGCTGCAGCGCGCTCTTTGCAGAGGCGTTGCAAGGCACGAAGCTGATCACAAACAAGTCGAATTGGCGGCAATTTCCGCGGCTCTGGTGCGAATCTTGGGTGTCCGGCCATTACGTCCTGCTCGGCGACGCAGTCCACACCGCCCATTTTTCGATCGGGTCGGGCACCCGGCTTGCCATGGAAGACGCCATCTCTTTGGTTCACGCCCTTGCGTCACACGATGAGGTTGACACTGCACTGGCAGCATATCAGGCCCAGCGTCCGCCTGTTGCGCGCAAGATCGTCGATGCCGCAAACACCTCGGCGACTTGGTACGAAAGCTTTGGCGAGAAGGTACGCCTCGCGCCGATGGATTTCGCCTATGACTACCTGATGCGCTCGGGCCGGTTGAGCGACGAAAGGTTGCGCCAAATCGCTCCGAAATTCGCAGAGGATTATGCGGCCCACAAGGCCGTGGCCTGAGCGCGCAACTTCAAAATAACCTAACCGAAATACTGCAACTGGGGCCGGCACCGCGTCGCCCCGGAAGAGAGAGTTCCGACATGTCCGACCAGACGTTCGCAGACGAGAAAACCGACATTGCCGATCCCGTGGCCGCGGATGTTCCGGGAGCAGCAGAAATCGGATTTGACAAGGCGGCCCACCGGAATTGCTCGGAAGTGCTGTGGCAAAACCTCACGCGCAACCCGGATTCGATCGCTGTCGCCGGACCGGCTGGCAGTCTGAATTATTGCGACTTGATTGCCGAGGCAGCCCGCTGGGGCAATGCCTTGCTTCGCGCCGGTTTGCGCAAGGGCGAACGCATCGCCTTTTTCCTCGATGATACGCCGGTCTATCCCGCAGCCTTCTACGGCGCGGTTCGTGCCGGTTTCGTGCCGGTCCTGCTCAATATCCAGACCAAGCCGGATGTACTGAACTTTTTTCTTAAGGACAGCGGCGCGCGACTGGCACTGGTGGAATCCGATCTGCTTGACGTCTTCGATGCCGAGACTCGGGCGAGTACTTCGCTCGAAACTGTCATCGTGGCGAATGGTCAGGCGCAACGGGCGATAACCACTGCCGCTTTCCTTGACGGCGCGGACGACAAGTTGGAGGTCGCCGATACCGGTCCCGACGATATGGCCTTCTGGATGTATTCCTCGGGGTCCACCGGGCGGCCCAAAGGTATCGTCCACCTGCATCACGACGTCGCCTACATCCAGCTAAGTTTTGGCGCGCATGTGCTGAAATTGCAGGCAAGTGACATCTGCTATTCGGTTCCCAAGGCTTATTTCGCCTATGGCTTCGGTAACTCTCTAGTGTTCCCGTTTGCTGTCGGTGCGACATCACTTCTGGTGCCAGGCCAGCCGCGGCCCGAGGTGGTCCTCGATGCCATAGAGACTTACAGGCCTAGCGTGCTCTACGGGCTGCCGACGCTCTACACCGCGCTGGCACGGGCCAAGGACATCGACACACGCGACCTGTCGTCGCTTCGCCAGTCCATGTCTGCCGCCGAAATCCTGTCGGAAGACGTCTATTCGGCCTGGAAAGCCAAGGTCGGTCATGGGCCGACTGAAGGGCTGGGCTCGACGGAGATGCTGCACATTTATCTCAGCAACCGGCTGGACGATCACCGGCTCGGTGCTGCCGGGGCGCGCGTTCCGGGCTACGAGGTTCGTCTGGAGACGCCCGAGGGCAATCCCGTCGTGCCGGGCGAAGAAGGGGTGATGTTCGTGCGCGGCCACTCCTCAGCGCCGACTTATTGGAATCGCCCCGACAAGACCCGCGACACGATGCGCGGCGACTGGCTTCATACCGGTGACCGGTTCATCGAAAAGGACGGATATTACTACTTTCAGGGCCGGGCCGATGAACTGGTCAAAGTGTCCGGTCAGTGGGTCTGGCCGCTCGAAGTCGAGCGCTGCCTGAACGAACACCCCGATGTGCATGAATGCGCGGTCTTGGCCGAGCAGATGGCTGACAAGCGCACCGCCCTGCGCGCGGTTGTCAGCCTCGTGCCGGGATGCAAGGGAGATGAGAACATGACGAAAGCCCTGCGTGACCACGTCAAGGCAAATCTCACGCCCTACAAGTCGCCCCGACTGTTCGACTATCCGGCCGAGCTACCCAAGACCGGCACCGGTAAGATCGACCGACTGGCCTTGATCCGCAAATCGGATGAGACCGCCTGACGGCGCAAACTTTTTCAAGGAGATTCGAATGAAACCGATCAAAAACTTCGTCCTCGCGGGCCTTGTGGCTGCGGGCCTCGCACCGGCCGCACATGCGCAGGTGCAATCCTTTTCGACCCCGCCGCAGGGCTCGGTCTGGAACACCATGGCCTCGGTGATTTCCGGCGAGGCACGCGGCAGCGCAGGCATGCGACTGGTGGTGCAGCCTTATGGCGGCAATGCTCAGATGATGCAGGCGGTGAATGACGCTCTGGCCGAGTTTTCGCTTAACGATGTGAACGACGTGATCACTGCCGTCACCGGAACCGGCGAATACCCGACCGCCATGCCGAACCTTCGCATCGTCGCACGGGTTAACCCGTTTCCGGTCGGGCTCTACGTCAAGGAAAGCTCGGGCATGACAGCCGTGGCGGACCTGAAAGGTCGCAGCGTGCCCTCTGGCTGGGATGCCTTTCCGATTGCGCGGTCACATGTGACGGCGATCCTCGCAGCTGGCGCTCTGACCTGGGACGACGTGAAGCAAGTGCCGGTACCGGAACTGATCCGCGGCTCGGACGACATGGCTTCCGGTCGCGTCGACAGTGCGTTCTTCGCCGTAGGCGGACCGAAGGTGGCGGAAGTCGACGCCTCCGTCGGTGGGGTGCGCTTCCTGACGGTAGATGCCAACGACGCTACAATGGCCAAGATCCGCGAAGTCCGGCCCGCCTTCTATTTTGCAGAAGTCACACCTGCACCTGTTCGTGTCGGCGTGAAGGAACCGATGATGTTTGTGACATGGGACAACGTTCTGGTCGCCGGCTCCCATGTGTCTGACGATGACGTGCGGAAGCTTCTTGGCGTCTTGTTCGACCAACGCGAGGCCATTGGCGAGGCCTATCCGCCGCTACTGGCGCTGAACCTAGAGACTGCCTTCAAGGAGTATCCCGGAGTCGAATATCACCCCGGTGCCGTCGCTTTCTTCGAAGAGCGTGGCGTGTCGCTGACACCGCACCAGTAGGTCAATTCGACTTCTCTGCGGGGCGCGCAAGTCGCCCTGCGCACATGGCTGAAAGGGCAATGTATGGAACAGGAACCGACTCCTAATACTGAGAAAGGCGTCACCGGACTTGTGGTCAGCGTGCTGGCCGGCACACTGACAATCGTGGCCATGGCCCAAGCTGCAAGCCTGCCGTCTCAGCTGGGATATTCTTATTACACCGAGCAGTTCCTTGCATTGGTTCTTGGCCTCAGCCTTGCAATAATCTTCCTGGTCTCGGGCCGAGACAAGCAATCCGAGACCGCTTCCCGGATCCCCAGCGTGCTCGACTGGACGCTATCCGCTCTTGGATTGGGCCTGTCGCTCTATGTCACCGTTGCTTATCCAAGCCTGGTGTCACGGGCAATGACTTTACCCTGGGACGCCCTAATCGTCGGTACAGCCCTGTTCCTGCTTATTCTGGAAGGCTTGCGTCGTGCGGTGGGATGGACCCTAGTTATTGTGGTTCTCGTGATCGTGGGATACGGCATGATCGGTCATCTTGTGCCCGGTGCTTTGCAGACACGAGAAGTCGCGCCGCAAAGACTGGCGGTCTACCTTGCCTTCGACCCCAACGGACTGTTGGGATTGACACTCAATGTCGCGGCGACGGTCGTGGTGGCTTTCGTTTTCTTTGGTCAGCTTCTGCTTCGCTCGGGTGGTGCGGATTTCTTCAACGACATAGCAATGGCAACCATGGGCAAAAAGCGCGGTGGGGCGGCCAAGATCTCCATCGTAGCGTCGGGTCTGTTCGGCTCGATCTCTGGCGTCGTCGTATCGAACATCGTCGCCACAGGTGTCGTCACCATCCGGCTGATGATACAGTCGGGCTTTCGCCGCACCACTGCAGGCGCGGTCGAGGCCGTAGCCTCCACTGGCGGCCAGATCGCCCCGCCGGTCATGGGGGCAGTTGCCTTCCTGATGGCGGACATTCTACAGAAACCCTATTCCGAGATCGTCGTGGCGGCGATCGTCCCTGCGCTGCTTTATTACGTCGCACTGTTCGTGCAGGCCGACTTGCAGGCGGCCAAGCAGAATATCAAGCCGCTGGAACTGGACGACGTCCCATCGACCGGCAGCGTGATGTCGCGTGGCTGGGTGTTCATCCTGCCCTTCGCCGCCATCGTGGTCGCTCTGTTCTGGTTTACTCAGCCAGCCGAAACGGCGGCGCTTTGGGGAGGTGCGGCGGCTTTGCTCATCGGGTTGACCGTGGGCTATGGAAAGACCCGCATGGTGCTGAGCGATCTGTGGAGTTCCGCTGTTGAGGCGGGACGGTCGATCACCGAAATCATCATGATCTCTGCGGCCGCGGGTTTCATCATTGGCGTACTGAACGTCACAGGCCTGGGATTCGCCGCCACATTTGCATTGGTCGATTTGGGACAGGGCAACGTGTTCCTGCTGCTATTGATCTCAGCCCTTGTTTGTCTCGTGCTGGGCATGGGCATGCCGACGGTCGGAGTCTATCTGCTCCTTGCGGTGCTGATCGCGCCTTCGCTGGTGCAATCGGGTGTCGAGCCGATCGCCGCGCATCTCTTCATCTTCTACCTCGGCATGATGTCCATGGTGACACCGCCGATCGGCATTGGGGCGTTCTTTGCGGCAGCCATTGCCAAGGCGCCTCCGATGGTCACCGCATGGGAATCCATGCGCTTCGGCTGGACCGCCTACATCGTGCCGTTCCTCTTTGTATTCTCTCCGGCGCTGCTTCTGATCGGTGATCCGACCGATATCGTTCTGGCCGTGGTAACAGCGGTGATTGGGGTCTACGCGATATCGGCGGCCTTTGTTGGCTGGCTGCATGGACCTATCGGTCCCGCTCGGCGAGTCCTGATCGGCCTGGCCGGTTTGGCACTCCTCCTGCCGCCGGGGATCGGCGGGGCGCAAACTCCCTGGATCAATGGCGTGGGCTTTGCGGCGCTAGCTGTGCTCTGGGCAATTGGGCGGAACGATCATGCGACGCTGTCCACTTAGCTGTCCGAAACCGAACAGGGCTGAAACAGCCTGAAAATCTAACCTGAAAGGAACCCAAATGGCCTTTGTCTTCGACCCTCCTGCACAGCCCAACGTCGCCGTTGTCGGCACTGACGACCGCCTGCCGGTGCGGCGCATCTTCTGCGTCGGACGCAACTATGCTGCCCATGCCCGTGAGATGGGCAAGGATCCTGACCGCGATCCGCCGTTCTTCTTTACCAAACCCGCCGACGCCGTCGTGGATACCGGTGAGACCGTGGCCTATCCGCCAGAGACCGAGAATTTCCATTACGAGGCCGAACTGGTGGCGGCCATCGGAAAGGCCGGGCACAATATTTCAGTGGACGACGCGCTAAGCCATGTTTGGGGTTATGCCGTGGGTAACGACCTGACCCGGCGCGATCTGCAATTAAAGGCGCGCGAACAGGGACGGCCTTGGGACTGGGGCAAGGCCTTCGACCGGTCTGCCGTGATCGGGCCGGTCCACGCAGTTGAGGCGGTCGGCCATCCGGACAAGGGTGCGATCCGGCTGACCGTAAACGGCGAGGTCAAACAGGACGCGGACCTAGACGAGCTTATCTGGTCGGTGCCCGAGATCATCTCGATCCTGTCGCATTCCATTGCCCTGGCACCGGGAGACCTGATCATGACCGGCACACCGGCCGGCGTCGGCCCCATGGTCGAAGGCGACACCTGTGTTGTCGAGATCGACGGCCTTGGCACAATCGAAACCCAGATCGGGCCGCGCGCCTGAGTCAACCAAAGAAAGGAGCGGCCGATGGCGTTCAAGAACCTGCTACTGGCCTTTAGCGGAGAAGCGGCCTTTGCGAGCAGTCTTGCGCATGCGGTCAAGCTGGCGCAGCACCACGATGCCTGGCTGACGGCGATCATGCGAAATGGCCGCTCCTTCTTCGATCGGTTCGGGGCTGGCCTGACGCCGGTCTTGCGCGATCAGTTGCGTCGTTTTGAGGACAATGATACCGCCGCCGCCTTCGAGCAATTCAACACGGCGGTCCATGCCGCCGGTTTGGATGCTCGTGCGGAATTTATCCCGCCCGGAAGATTGGAGACGGTCTTGCCCAGCGAAATGGCGCGGCACTACGATCTGGTGATCACCGGGTTTCAGTCCGATCTGGCGGGCGAGGAACACCACGTAGTCAATCCCGACATGGTCGCGCTTCATAGCGGTCGCCCGGTCCTTGTGGTTCCTGAGGCGTATTCTGCGCCAGCTCTCGCCGATCACGTTCTGATTGCCTGGGATGGAAAACGCGCTGCGGCCCGTGCCTTGGGCGACGCAATGGACATCATCGAAGGCAAACGCGAGGCAACAGTTCTTACTGTCGGAGAGCAGTCACCTGCGGAACCAGCCGATGGCGGCATCCTGCGTCACCTAGAGCGCCACGGCGTCTCGGTGCGCCATATTCACCGAGCTGCAAAAGGGAAAAGCATCGCTTCGGTGATCGAGGACAGCGCCGACGACGTCGGAGCCAAGCTGATCGTGATGGGTGCCTATGAACATAGCAAATTCTCGCAGGATGTCTTCGGCGGCGTTACCCATGACGTTCTACGAACCGCGCGCGTCCCGGTCTTCATGTCACATTGAAAGCAGCACCATGGCTTTGAAACTTCACAACTTCTTTCGAAGTTCGACCTCGACCCGGCTGCGCGCCGCATTGAACCTCAAAGGTTTGGACTACGACTATGTGCCTTACGTACTTCGCGACGGGGAAACGCGGACTGCCGACTACCTTGCGAAGAACCCGCAGGGCCTGGTTCCGACCCTTGAACGTGAAGACGGAACCTTTCTCACGCAATCGCTTGCGATCATAGAATGGCTCGACGAGACCCGACCGGAACCGGCGCTCCTGCCTTCCGACCCGGATGGACGCGCCCGGGTTCGGGCACTGTCTTACATGATTGCCTGCGAGATCCATCCGCTCAACAACTTGCGAGTTCTCTTCCGGCTGGGCGATCAGTTCGGCGCAGACGAGGAGGCGCAGAAGGCATGGTTCACCCATTGGGTGGCGGTAACTTTCGACGCGCTCGAGAACGAGCTGTCGGGCTCCAGGGCGACGGGTCGTTACTGTCACGGCGACACGCCGACATTGGCCGATCTCTGCCTCTATGCGCAGGTTTGGAACAATCGTCGTTTCGACATCCCGCTCGACACCTGGCCGACAATCTCGCGCATTTACGCCGCATTGGATGAGCTGCCTGCTTTCCAGAAGGCGGCCCCTCCCAATCAGCCGGATGCGGTTTGAAAACCACAATTTCATATCACCGAGGAGGTCCTACCCATGATGAACGAAAGTCTCGACCACGATACCGTCGAACACGGGATGCAGCCCCAGGATAGCCCGGAACTGCGCGCGCTCTACAAGGGCTTCGAAGACGAAAGCCTGATCCCGCTCTGGACTCAGCTTGGGGATCTGATGCCGATCCACCCGAAGTCCAAGGCCGTGCCTCATGTCTGGAAATGGTCAAACCTGCTGCCACTCGCTGAAAAATCCGGTGAGTTGGTGCCGGTCGGTCGCGGCGGCGAGCGGCGCGCCATCGGCCTGGCAAACCCCGGACTCGCCCCGAATGCTTATGTCTCGCCGACTCTTTGGGCGGCGATACAGTATCTCGGACCGCGCGAAACCGCACCCGAACACCGTCATTCCCAGAATGCCTTCCGCTTCGTTGTGGAGGGTGAGGGCGTCTGGACCGTGGTAAATGGTGATCCCGTGCGCATGTCCCGCGGCGATCTTCTGCTCACCCCCGGTTGGAACTTCCACGGTCACCACAATGATACAGACCACCCCATGGCCTGGATCGACGGGCTCGACATTCCATTCTCGCAACAGATGGATGTCGGGTTTTTCGAGTTCGGCTCGGACCGGGTGACCGATTACGCGACGCCGAACTATTCGCGCGGTGAGCGTCTCTGGTGCCACCCCGGCCTCCGGCCGCTTTCGCAGCTACAAGACACTGTCGCTTCGCCAATCGGCGCCTATCGCTGGGAGTTCACCGACCGGGCCCTGACCGAGCAATTGTTGCTAGAGGACGAAGGTCAGCCCGCCACTGTGGAACAGGGCCACGCGGCAATTCGCTATGTGAACCCGACCACCGGCGGCGATGTGATGCCGACGATCCGTTGCGAATTCCATCGACTGCGTGAAGGGACCGAAACCCCTACGCGGCAGGAAGTCGGTTCGACCGTGTTCCAGGTGTTCGACGGGAAGGGCGCAGTGATGCTGGACGGCGAAACTCGCCGCCTCGAAAAAGGCGACATGTTCGTCGTTCCGTCCTGGATTTCCTGGTCCCTGCAAGCGGAAACCCAGTTCGATCTGTTCCGCTTCTCGGATGCGCCGATCATGGAACGGCTTCAGTTCATGCGAACCAAGGTGGCCACAAAATGAATCCGACCGCCAAGGGTGACACGGCGCGGAGCGCATTGCGCGCACGCCAGGGCAAGGGTGCCCGTTACGACGCTGACGAAGCACCGGGCGAAGATCTTCTCCTCGCCCGCCGCGCCACGGCATTCTTTGCGCGCAAACTGAACGAACTAGACGATGCCGACCTGGCGCAAACGGCTACTACACCGGAAGGCTGGACACGTGCACATGTTGTTGCTGCCGTGGCCTATGACGCGCGTCAGACGGCCTTGCTCCTGGAACCACTCTGTCCAAGCGACGGAAGCCTGCCACCGGAAACCTTCGCTCGCGATCTGCCGCCTCTGGAGCTGGCTGCAACGCTTCCACCCCGCGCCTTGCGTCACTTGTTCGATCATTCGGCCATCCATTTGGACGTTTGCTGGCGGGACCTGCCGGGCGTGGCGTGGGGAGAGAGGATCAGTGGCGCAAGTGGACGGTCACTTGCTTTGCGCGACCTACCGCGCCAGCGGGCGCTGTTACTCTGGAGGCAAGCTATAGCGCTTGGTTCAGGAGCATCGTTGAGCGATATTCCGATGTTTATCAGAGACTTGATTGGTGATGAGGTAAAAATACCATATAGCCAAGAAAATTCCTAATTGTGAAATTATTTGCGTAATAGGTAAATCTTGCTGCATTAGCACATCGACGCGACTTGGTGCACCTAACGGTCGCAGCTAAGCGGGAGGAAGTCATAGAACCCCAACTATTGATCGACAATGAACGTGTAACTGCAGAGAACGGAGCCACGTTTGAAAGGATCGCTCCTGCCTCAGGGAAAGCAGTGACGCGTAGCGCAGCTGCCGGCGTTGCCGACAGCCTGAAAGCAGTCGAGTCCGCCCACCGGGCGTTCAAGGCATGGTAGAAAACAGGACCTCACACCTTACGAGTACATCTGCGAGATCTGGACTTCAGAGCCGGACAGATTCATTTGAACCCGATTTGAACCCGATCCACCAGATGCCGGGACTGAACACCTAGGTTATACGAAACCAGTTTCTGGTCTTGTACTTCGCCGGGGACCAACTGCTCATGCTCCCCTGCTATCACTCTCGATTCACTAGATGAATCCCTCGCGGGATTTGTGCAACGAAACCGTTTGAAACATCAAAATGATCCGCGCGGCACGTCGTCGGGTTTGACGCTGCGGCATTTCAGATCAACAGGACCTCAGCCTGCACGCGAGAGCATTGAGTGCAAAAGGACGTTGCAACCAGCGGCAAGGTCCTCGGGAGAGGCGTATTCGTCGATATTGTGGCTGATGCCATTTCGACAGGGTACAAAAATCATCGATGTGGGGGCGATGGCGGCAATATTCGACGCGTCATGCAGGGCCCCGCTGGGCAATTGCATGTTGCTGAACCCCAAGGCATCGGCCGCCTGCTGCACAGCGTCGATACAACCGGCATCGAAATCGCGCGGTGGAACGGCGATACGGCGCGTGACGGTGGCGACACAACCGTAGCGATCGGCTGCTTCGATGCTAGCCCGTTTACAGGCGGCTTCCAGCCGACCAAGTACGGCATTGTCGGGGTGGCGGATATCGATCACGAAGCGCACTTCGCCGACGATGGTGCTCGGCCCGTCCGTGGCGGGCAGGAAGCGCCCAACGCTGACACGCGCGTCCGCCCCTTCCCTTCGACCTTCGCAATTGATCGCCTGCACCGCCGCGGCGGCGGCCAGCAATGCGTCACGGCGCGCATCGAGCGGGGTGGTCCCGGCGTGGGCGTCCATGCCGGTCACGATCACGTCCAGCCAGCGCAGGCCTTGAACGGAGGTCACGATGCCGACCTGCACGCCAGCGCGTTCCAGCACCGGGCCCTGTTCGATGTGCAGCTCGAAGAAGCTATCCATCTCCACCGCGTCGGGGCGCAGCTCCCCGCGCCAGCCGATCTTCTCGGCTTCAGCCGCGAAGGTCGTACCGTCGCTTGCAGTACTGGCGTCCAGCGCGTCGTCCGTCAGCTCGCCGACGAACCAGGACGACCCCATCAACCCGGGAGCAAAGCGCACGCCCTCCTCGTTCGTCCAGTTGATCACTGCAAGCGGCGCCTTCGTCTCTATCCCCGCGTCATTCAAAGTCTCGATGGCCTCCAGCGCGGCCAGCACACCAGAAATGCCATCGAAGCGCCCGCCGTGCGGCTGGGTGTCAAGGTGGCTGCCTGCGGCGACCAACCCTCGATCGGGGTCTGTGCCCGGCCGGATCGCCACCATGTTGCCGGCGCGGTCGCTCTGAACCGACAGCCCGGCGTCGCGGCACCAGCGAGCAAAGAGATCGCGCGCAGCGCCGTCCTCTTTCGACATGGACAGCCGGCAGTTACCGGTCTCACCCACCGGGCCGATCTCAGCCAGGGCCATGTGGCGCTGCCACAGACGGTCACCGTTAACGGTAAGATTGCGGCGCACGCTCAAAGCCCCCGCTCCTTGCGGCCCGAGACCAGCTGCGACACCATCACCGCCAGCACCAGCGCGCCGCCGTAGAAGAGATCCTGCACGAAGGTGCGGAAGCCCAGCACCGACAGCCCGTTGATCCCGGTAACGAGGAAATATACCGCGATCACCGATCCCCACGGATTGAACCGCCCCGGCTTGATGCACGTCGCACCGAGGAAAGCCGCCGCAAAGGCGGGCAACAGCAGAAAGGTGCCGGAACTGGGGTTCGCCGACCCGGTGGTGCCGGTATAGAGCACGCCCGCAATCGCGCCCATCAGGCCCGACAGCACGAAGGCTATGAGCCGCGTACGTTCCACCGCTACCCCGGTCAGTCGCCCGACCTCGCGTCCACGCCCGGTGAAAAGCAGATGCTGCCCGAAGGCCGTGTATCCCAGCATGTACCAGATCAGGAACGCCAACAGCATGGCATAGTAGAAGGCGATCGGGATGCCGCCGATGCGCTGGATGATCACCCACTCCATCAGCACCGGAGAAACGCCCGAGATGGTCTGCGAATTGCCGATCCAGAGCGTCAAACCATGCAAAAAGGTGCCGACCCCAAGCGTGACAATCAGGGAATGCACCCGGAAATACAGCGTGATCGCGCCGTTGATCAGCCCCACCAGCGCGCCGATGGCGAGCGCGATGGGGATAACCACTATCAGCGGCACATCCAGGCGCGCGTCAAGCAGCGCCACTGACATCGACACCAGCGTGAGCACCTGCGCGATGGACAGGTCGAAATCGCCCGCGGTCAGCGGGATGATCAGGCCCAGCGTGACGATGACCAGCACCGCCTCGGATCCGAAGATGGTGGAAAAGTTGGACCAGGTCAGGAAGGTATCCGGCCGCATCGCCCCGAAAAGCGCGATGAACCCGATCCAGACCATCACTAGGCCAAACCGCTCCAGCTGGTAGGTCACATCGTTACGCCGCATCGTCTTCCATCCCTTCATAACAGGCTTTGGCAATGGCGGATTTCGTGACGTCGTCGCCACTCAGCTCCGCCTTGATCCGGCCCTTGTCGAAAACCAGCACCCGGTGGGCGATGGTCTCCAGCTGTTCGAATTCCGAGGTAGCGCAGATCACCGCCGCCCCCTGCGCGCAGACTTCGGCCAGCCGGTCGTAGATTTCCTGTCGCGCGCCCACATCGATGCCCTGCGTGGGCTCGTCCAGCAGCACCAGCGAAGGGTCGAGCCGCAGCCACTTGCCCAGCACCAGTTTCTGCTGGTTCCCGCCCGACAGCTCCGCTGCGGGCTGCGCCGGACCTTCGGCTTTCACGGTAAAACGCTTCATCAGATCGGCGGTATCGCGCGCACGTGCACCGTGCCGAAGCATCAGCCGATCGGAGCGGCGCGGCAGCATGGCATTTTCCACCAGCGAGAGGTCAGGCCCGATGCCCAGACGCTGACGGTCGGCGGGGATGAAGGCAATGCCCGCCGCTATCGCCGCCTTAGGCCGCAGAGAGCCGAGCTCGATCTCCCGTCCGTCGAGCGTCAGCGTCCCGGAGCGCGGGTAGGTCGCGCCTCCGGCCAGCAGCAGCGGGACCTCGTCGTAACCCGACCCGATGAGTCCGGTAAGCCCCAGCACCTCGCCCGGCCGCACAGCGAGAGAGGCCGCTTTGACCGTCCTGCCGCTCAGCCCCCCGACCGTCGCCAAAGGAGCGGCCTCCGGCAGGGCGACGACGCGTCGGTTTACCGCCACAGCGCGCCCGACGATGGCCTGCACCAGCGTCTCGCGGTCGGTGGTCGCAGTCTCGTAGGTACCGATGACGCGGCCGTCGCGCAGGACTGTGGACCGATCTGTGACCTCCATCACCTCATCGATGTCGTGGCTGACAAAAATGATCGACACGCCGCTTTCCTTTAGCTGCCGCATGATCCGGAAAAGCGCCCGCACGTCTTCCTGCGGCAGAAAGGGGGTTGGTTCGTCCAGCACCAGCACGCCGGGATTGCCCTGGTTGCCGTGAGTGCGCACACGGTCAGCGGCGCGCACGATTGCCAATTGCGCACGCTCCACTGGGGTCAGGTCCGCCACCACCGCGTCTGGGTCCAGCCGCAGATCGTATTCCGCCAGCAGTTTGCGTGCGCGTGCGGTTTCCACGCCCCAGCGAATCCACCAGGCGTTCAGCCGCTCGTGGTCGCCCGCAATCAGGTTCTCCAGCACCGTCGCCTCGCCGAGCAGGCCGAGATTCTGGTGCACGAAAGCCAGCCCGTGCAACTCGCTCTGGCCAAGTGGCATCGGCAGCGGTAGGGGCCGTCCGTCCATCTCGAGCAGACCGGCATCAGGGGCGTGGAAGCCCGAAAGAACCTTGATCAGGGTAGATTTACCCGAACCATTGCTGCCCAGCAGGCCATGCACCTCGCCCGGGCGAATGGCCAGATTCACGTCGTTGAGCGCATGGGCCCCGCCGAAAGTCTTGGTCGCGCCCCGCAGATCGAGACGGGGCGCGGCTTCATCCGTCACTCCGACATCATCCACAGGTCGCGGTAGCCTTGCACGTAGGCATCGCCGTAACCTTCGTTGGCCTGCGCGGGGGTACTGACACCGTCAAGGTTGTCAGCGGTGAAGACCCGCAGCGGCACCTTGCTGTCGGTGATCGGCTCTTCACCGCAAATCAGACGCATCTCGGAATCCAGCATCGCGTGGGCAATCCAGTCGAGGTTTTCACCGATGTCCATCTCGACCGACCCGTCGCGGATGAGGTCCAGCACGAAGGGCGTGCCGTTGAAAGTGGCCACCTTCACGCTGTCGCGCTTGCCCGAAATGGCGATTGCCGGTGTTACGAAAGAGGACATGCTGTCATAGATCGGGATAACGTAGTTGATTGAGGCATCGGCTTGCAACTTGCCCTGCACGGTCGGCTGGATGCGCGTGGCCCAGTCCACAATCGGAACGTTGACGATCTCGTAGCTGCAGCCTGGGCAGTTCGCCTCATACGCTTCAACCAGCCCATCGGTAAGACTGTCGGTCGACAGCGCCTCATTGGAGACGAGGATCAGCGCATTAACGTTGCCGTCCGTCTGGGCGATGGTCCAGTCGGCCATCAGCTTGCCCGCTTGCTTATAATCAATGGCGGTGTTGGCATCGACGCCCGCGGGGGCTTCCAGCTCGAGGCCGGTAAGGTGCGAGGTAACAACTTTTACGCCCTTTTCCTGCGCGGCCTTGACCTGCGGCTCAAAGAAGCGCGGATCGGCACCCGCCAGCAGCGAGATCACGTCGAACCCGTTGTTACCTGCGTATTCCATGCCCTGGATCCACTGGGTCGGATTGCCCTGGTTCTCCCACTGTTCATGCTTGAAGCCCAGTTCGTCGGCCAGCGCGTCCTTAGCATCCGCGATGGTCTTGATGAACGGAATGGCGCTGGAAGCGGGGATGGTCAGGATCGACTTGTCCGCCATGCAAGCCTTGGCGTCGAAGGCCGGGCCGGGGGCGGTAAATGCCGGAATGCCGGAATAGGCGTCGATATTGGCCTGTGCAGCGGCAATGTCCTGCGACGTGGCAGGCAGGGCGGTGCCTAGTAGCAGAGCAGAGAGCAGAGTCGTCTTTCTGAGTGTCGTCATCTTGGCGTCTCCTGTTGGGGATGGGGCCTGTTTCGGGTTGTGATGCCGCGCGTCATGCCTCCGCGCGCAGCTTGTCGGTTTCCTGTGTATCGAGTTCACCGCCTGGCGTGATCGCGACCCGATAGGTTTCGTGCGCGATGCGAGCGTCGATCAGCCCGTCAAGCACATCGTCCAGCACAGTCTCGGGGCTGCGCAGCAGAGGGTTGCCATAGCCGCCCCCGCAGGGACCGTAGGCGGTGATCCTGTCGCCCTTTCCAAGCTTGCGGTAGGGAATCTTTGAAGGCAGCGCCTCTGTCGTGCCGTCGGCCCTGATCAGGTCCACATTCGCCGGCGAACCGTCGCTGCCGCCGTCGAAGCCCCAGGGATCGAAGCGCTGGCCGTCGCCTTCGACCGAAACCGCGCCGTCCTCCAGCAACTCGAACGACCGGATGGAACCGATGCCACCGCGCCATTGGCCGGGGCCGGCAACGTTCTCGCGCAGTTCGTAGTTCAGCACGCGGAGCGGCAGGTGGCTCTCGATGTCCTCCACCGGGTTGTTGCGGGTGTTCGCATAGAGCGTATCGACCGCATCCATCCCGTCCTTGCCGTGGCGCCCGCCATAAGCACCTTCCATGATTTCCATATGCACCCAGGGACCGGCTTGTGTGGTGCCCGAGAACGCCATGACACGCAGATTGCCGATGCCAGCGCTGACCTGCTGCGGAACAGCGGGCGCAATGGCTTTCATCACCGTATCGGCGACCGCATTGCCAGGACAGAAGCGGGCGATGACAGGCGCGGGAAAGATCGGATTGGCGAGGCATCCTTTCGGCGCATGGATCGTGATCGGTCGCGTCAGACCCGAGTTCTGGGGGATGGCGCCGAACTTTTCGCTGTCGAGCAGGATCGACCGCAGCGTGAGCCAGACCGCGCAATCCACCGTGCCGACAAGCGGCATGTTGATCGGCTTGTTCGGGGTCTGCGGCGCCGTGCCCGTGAGGTCCACATGGATGTCGGAGCCTTCGATCGTCAACGTGACCTCGATCGGCAATTCCTTGAGTGCGGGATCGTCGCTGTCGAGATAGCCGTCAATGTAGGTGCGCGCGTTGTACTTGCCGTCCGGCACCGCGGAAATCGCGTCCCGCATCATGGTTTCGGAGTAATCCAGCAGGTCCTCGTAGGCCCCCGTCACGGTATCGAGCCCGTATTGGTCCAGCAGCGCACCATAGCGCTCTGCGCCGATGCGTGCGGCGGCGACTTGTGCTTCCATATCGCCCACGACAAGGTCTGCGATGCGGATGTTGGACCGCAGGATCTGCCAGACCGGCTCTACCTTCCTGCCCGCGTCGTAGACACGCACCGCCTTGAATTGCAGACCCTCGGCATAGGTATCGACCGCGTCGACGATGCCGCAGCTGCCCGGCGTCAGCGCGCCGATATCGAGGTGATGCGCAGTGGTAACGGAGAAACCGGCCAGATTGTCCTCGTGAAAGATCGGCACGATGAAACCGACATCAGGTCCGTGCGAAGCCCCGGCATAGGCATCGTTGTGCATGAAGACATCACCCGGCACGATGGCATCGCCACGTTTCTCCAACTCGGTCAGGATACCTTCGATATACCCAGGAATTGGCCCGGATTGCAGCGGCGTTGACATGGTACATTCGCACAGCTGCCGTCCCTTGGCGTCGGTCAGCGCGGCACCGAAGTCCTCGCTTTCGCGGATGATGCTGGAATAGCTCATCCGCATCAGCTTGTGGCCCATCTCGATTGCGATGTTCTCCAGCGCGCCGTGGATCACGGCCGCAAGGAAGGCGTCGACTCGGGTCTTCATCGGCTCTCTCCGTCGTCGTCTCGTGTTATCAGCACGTTGTCGAATTCATCCACACGGAAGTGCCAGCCCGGCGGGACCACCGTGGTGCTGTCGATCTGCAACAGGATCGCGGGCCCTTCCAAATCGTGGCCCGTGGGCAGGGTCGCGCGGTCGTAATAGGGTGTGTCGAAGGTCTCCAGCGTTTCGCCCACGCGGAAGAGGCAGCGCCCCCGTCCTACCGGTTTGGCCGCACCGTCGCGACTGGCTTTGGACGGGACGCCCAATTTGTCCACCTCGCCGAGACCACGCACCTTCACGGTGACGATTTCGATCGGGCTGTCCATGAAAGCGTGGCCGTACTCCGCCCGGTGCCGATCGTGGAAATCCTGCCAGACCTTTTCCAGCGCCGCCTCGTCCAATTCACCGGCGGGGAAGTCGATCTTCAGCTCGTAGCCCTGCCCTACGTAACGAAGGTCGCCTTCCCGCAGCATCGTGCGCTTTTCGGTCGCGACGCCGTCGCTGTCGAAGATGCCGCCCAGCTCGCTTTCCATGTCGTCGAAAAGACCAGTCAGCCGCGCGTGATCCACGCTGCCCTTCACGGCAAATGCCGTGCGCAGGGCGTGGTATTCCAGATCCGCCGTTAGCAGGCCGAGCGCCGAAGTGATGCCCGGATGCGGCGGAATCAGCACCCGGCGCACGCCCAACATCCCCGCCACCTCTGCCGCGTGCAGCGGGCCTGCGCCGCCGAAGCCGCTTAGGGTGAAATCGCGCGGGTCGATGCCCTTCTGCACCGTGCGTGAACGGATCGCGTTGGCCATATTGGAGTTGAGAACCGTCAATGCGCCCTCCGCCGTCTCTTCCGGCGTGCGACCCAACGCGTCGGCCAGCCGCCCAATGACCTTGCGTGACGCTTCAGCGTCCAGCGTCATGTCCCCACCCAGAAAGTTCTCTGGCGCGAGACGGCCCAGCACGAGGTTGGCGTCGGTGACTGTGGGTTTTTCTCCGCCCTTTCCGTAGGCGGCGGGCCCGGGATCGGCGCCCGCGCTTTCCGGGCCCACACGGAAAGCGCCTCCCCGGTCGACGTAGGCGATGGATCCCCCGCCCGCGCCGATCGTATGAATGTCGATCATCGGCAGCATCACAGGGAAGCCCGCGATGGAGGCGCTGCGTGCATCAGCCTCGGTCAGCCGACCGTCCAGCACGATGCCGATGTCGGCACTGGTCCCGCCGATGTCGAGGGTGATCATGCGGTCCGCGCCGATGTGGCTGCCAATCCAGGCACCGCCACGCACACCTGCGACCAGTCCGGACAGCAGGGTTGACGCAGGCTTCTCCGCGATCATCTTTGGAGTCGCCACGCCGCCTGAGGACGTCATGACATGCAACTCGCCTTTCAAGCCCTGACCGCTCAGTTCGCTCTGAAGCTCGGTGATGTAGCGCCGGACCTTGGGACCGATGAACGCCGACATGGCTCCGGTGGTGAAGCGCTCAAACTCCCGGAACTGGGGCGCGACCTCGGAGGAGGTGGTGACGAAGACGTCCTCACCCATCTCCTCGGCGAGGATTTCCGCCGCACGGCGTTCATGTGCGGGATTCACGTAGGAAAAGAGGAAACCAACCAGCACTGCTTCAACGCCGCTCTCGACCAGCGCGCGTGCCGCCTCGCGCAGCCCGTCCTCGTCCAGCGGCGTCAATTCCGCCCCACTCGCGTCGAGCCGCCCCGCCACAGTGCGGCGGTGACGCCGCTTGATCAGAGGGCGGTTCTGCCAGGGCAGGTCCTGCATGATGGAATAATGCTGCGGACGCTGGTGCCGCCCGATGTGCAGCACATCCCGGAACCCGTCGTTGGTGATCATCCCGGTGACCGCACCGTCGTGCTCCAACATCGCGTTGGTGCCCACGGTCGTCCCGTGAAACAGCGAATCGATCTGGGCCGTTTCCAAACCTGCCTTCTCGCAGATCGCCTTCAGCCCGTTGACCACTCCGATGGCCGGATTTGCGGGCGTGGACGCCGTCTTGTGGATGGTCAGGCTCTGCTGGGACAGATCCGCCAGAATGAGGTCCGTGAAGGTCCCGCCAACATCTACACCAAGAACAATCATGCGGCTCCTCCTTGCTGGGCACGCTCAAAGATTGATCCATTTGGATGTATCTGGCAAGTTAAAAAGCCGGGAGCTTCTTTCGTCAGCTGCCGAACGTACAAGGAACCTGCAAATGAACGTTGAAAATCAGCTGGATGAGATATTTGCATCCGACCTGCGTTACCTGATGCTCATCAGCTATATCGTGCTGGGCAACAACGCGGTGACGAATCGCTATATCGAACAGACTTACAGGATGCCGGTGCACGCCTGGTCGACGCTCTTTGCCATCGTGATGTTCCCCGGCATCCGCGCCAAGCAGGTCAAGGCGCTGTTCCCCCGACCACAGAACACGATCAGCCGCGCCGCCGCCCTGCTCGAGACCCGGGGACTGATAGAACAGCACCCCTCGCCCAACGACGGGCGCGAGAAAGAGCTTTTCGCCACCCCGGCGGGCGAGGCGCTGCTTGCTGAGATCAGGGCCGCCTCCTTCCGACGGCAGGAAGAGCTGTTCGCACCCCTTTCCGACGAAGAACGCGAAACCTTCTTTGCCCTGGCTCGCAAGATCGCCGCCGGCCCCCAGCTCACCGATACGGTGACTATGAAAGTCTCGCCTAATTCGAGAAAAGGAAAAGCGAATGGAGCTGCCTGAAACACCTTTCACCTTGTTCGACTGGAACGGCGTGACCCCGCATGAATATCCCGGCCAGACCGGCACATCGATGTCGCGCAGCTTCACCTCCGGCGACCTGCGCGTGCGAGTGGTGGACTACGGCGCGGGATATCTGGCCGATCACTGGTGCGACATCGGCCATGTACTGCTTGTCTCGACGGCGCACTGGACGTGGAACTCGCCGACGGACGCGTGATGCCTTTAGCGGCAGGAGATAACTCTTGCATTTCAGATCACGGCGATGCTGCACGACCGCGTCGTCACAGATGAGGGCGCTCGCGTTTTTCTCGTCGACTGGCAGGAAGACCACGGCGGCGTTTTTTCCTCCAATGCAGGGTTCCGTCGCAAATTTTCCCGAGGGCTGCAAACAGGCTCCAGCGGACACAATTATGGGGACTGTTGCATTAATCGACGGGTTTTACCAAGGTCAGGCTTTTGAGGTTGAGCATGCCGCGTAGCTCCCCATTCAAGCACCACCGTTTTCCGCGTAATATCATACTTTGTGCCGTTCGTTGGTACCTGCGCTATCCATTGTCCTACCGGGATGTCGTCGATCTCCTGGCAGAGCGCGGCATTCCGATTGATCGGTCGACGGTGTATCGCTGGGTTCAGAAGTTCGGACCTGAGCTGACCAAGCGAACCGAGAAGCACCTACGCCGTGCCAGCGTCGATTGGCACGTGGATGAAACCTACATCCCGCGTTGGCGGAAAGTGGCGCTACTTGTGGCGTGCAATCGATGCAAATGGGCAGATGGTCGATTTCCGGCTGACGGCGCGACGGGATGCCAAAGCCGCCAAAGCCTTTCTCAAAAAGGCGATCGAGCGTGTGCGCCTGCATCGGCCTGTTACAATTGTGACGGACAAGGCGCACAGCTATCGACGCGTTATCCGCGAGATAAACCACGGCTATGACCCGCATTTTGACAGCATCCGGCACATCGACCGAAAATGGCGCAACAATCGGATCGAAAGCGACCACGCCGCCATGAAGCGGCTCCTTGGGTACTGTCAGAGCTTTCGATCATTGCGAACAGCCAAAGCGACCCTCAGCGGGATAGAAACCATCCGAACCATCAAACGTGGCCACATCCATTACAAACAATCAGGTGTCCGTGGTGAGATCGCCTTTATCGACGGCCTCTTTGGCGGCACCGCATGACCTCCGGTGATGAAAGTCCCCGCGGCTGCACTCTTCAAATTAACGCAACAGTCCCATAGGGACCCGGTTCGCGGACTTGATCAGGCCAACGGTCAAACAGGCCGGACAAATGACCGCTATGCATAAATATCAAAATCACAAGAAAATACTTACAAAAAGGGAGATGGCCACAAATGGCAATCCCTGGCGAGATGCTGCGGATTTACGATGCCGAGAGCGTCACCTGGACCTACGACTTCCGCAACAACGTTGTCGGCAATGCCGTTTCATCGGCATTGTCAGGAAGTTTCTTCGACCTCTGGCAAGGTATAACTGCGATCCAGAACGGCCTGACCCGGACGATAGACACGCAACAGGAAGTTCCAGCCTTCGCTGATGTCGACGCGGTTGGGCTGTTCGCCGCAGTTTTCGACAGAGCCAAAATGGACGGTGAAACTGCCGTCATCGTTGAGTGTCACGTTGCGGTCGTTGATCATGTTGTTGTTGCTCTCCATGAAACCGTCATCACCATAAACGGTGATCGACCAGAAAGCATCATTCGGCGGAACTTCGTAGGTGCCCGCATAACAGGTGTCGGAAGACTCCGGTCCCTTGTAATTGATATAGACGGCGTCCTTTTCGGGGAAAAGTCCCCAAGCCCCTGCCGCTGCAAGGTGTCGTGTATCTTCGTTGACCTCACCCCGCTGCCCCATCCAGTCGGGCTCGTACTGCGCGAACTTCTGGAACTCCTTCTCGTATTCCGAGCGCAGAGTCATCATGCTGTCAGCATTCCATTCCGGTGTCGGGAACAGGTCGTGGCTTGTGGCTTCGATGGTAAACTGGTTCTGCAGATCGTTGATCAGAGCGATATCGGCGGGATCGCCCGGATCCATGAGTTGAATGCGTTGGATCAGGGCAACGTATTTCGTGTCGTCGGGAATGTCATAGGTGCCCGGCTCATAGAAAACCTTGGATGCATAGTGATCATTGTCGATGACCAGGATCGAAAAATAGCGATCATCGGGGAATTCGGGGATTGTTAGCGTCGCTCCGCCTTCTGTATCGACGACCGCCCCGGCGTACAGAGTGTCGCGATTCATCCGTATCACTGCCTGTGCATCGAGCGGCGTGGGTTCACGGATATAATAGAAACGATTCACATCGCTGCCGGCATTCCTGTAAAATCGAGCGAAGGCGAAATCCGCCTCCGCGCGGATATAGGTTTCCGGGGTAACGATCTCCTCAGCCACCGAAGCTGACGCAACGAACGCCAGGCTGAACGTCAAATGCCATCCGCAATTCATGGTTGTCTCCTGATTTGCTGCTGCAAGACTCTGTAACGCCAAGTTATGTTAACACATTTGGTGTCGGGTGGCTAAATCGCTGGACAATGCCCCTACCAGGCATCGACCAGCGCCATCGCGATCCAGGGCTGGAACGTGACGAGGAGCAGGCAGAGCAGCATCAGCCCCACGAAGGGCAGCGCCGCCTTGCAAACGAAGCCGAACCGTTCCTTGAATGCCGTCATCGCGACGATCAGATTCAGGCCCAGCGGCGGCGTCAGTATGCCGATTTCAAGGTTCAGCACCACAATCACACCAAGATGTGTGTTGTCGATTCCATAGGCTGCGGCCAGAGGCTTCAGCAGCGGCGCTGCGATCGCGATCGCCGAAGCCGTGTCCATGAAGCACCCGATCAGAAGCAGCAGAAGGTTCATGAGCAACAGGAACGCAGTGCCGCTTTGGACGTGTTCACTCATGAAGGCGATGATCTCCTGCGGGACGCGGTGTTCGGCAATCACGAGGTTCAGGCTGACCGCGACGGCAATGAGCGGAAACAGTGCCCCCACCAGCTTGGCCGAGTCGATGCAGAGCTGGCGATAGTCTTTGAACCGCAACTCTCGGAAAAGCAGCGTTTCCACCGCGATCGCATAGAGCAGGGCCACGGCGGCCGCTTCGGTCGGGGAAAAATATCCGCTGTATATTCCCCCAAGCAGGATCACGGGCATTAAAAGCGCCGGAATGCCCCGATAGATGGACTGGCCAAGTTCAGAAAACGAAAACTGTTCTCGCGGGATATGCCAGTTGATGACGATCGCATAAAAGGAGAAGACCGTCGTGAGCAACAGGCCCGGCCCCAGCCCGGCGAGGAACAGGTCGGAGATATTCCCCTCGGTCACGATACCATAGAGGATCATCGGAATAGACGGCGGAATGATAATTCCCAATGTGCCACCGGCGCACAATGCACCGACTGCGAATCTGCGCGAATAGCCATGTGCGGTCAGCGCCGGATAGAGCACCGATCCCACTGCCAGCATCGTAACGATGGATGACCCCGAAATTGCGGAGAACACAGCGCAGGACAGGATGGTCGCCACGGCCAGCCCGCCCGGAAACGGACGCGTCAAGGCGATCATGACCGCAATCAAACGCTCAGCGATGGTGCCACGGCTCATCACCGAACCGACGAGAATGAACAACGGCACCGACAGGATCAACTCGCGATCCATTGTCGCCCACATGTCCTGGAGGAAATACTCCAGCGCACCGGCACCCCAGACAAGATGAACGAATGCGGCAACGAACATCAGGATCAGGATCAGGTCGACCCGCAGGATCAGGAGCAGGACGACCAGCCCGATCAGGAGAAGCGTCATCATTCCTTGAACTCCTCTTCCTCGGGCATCAACCGAGGGTCCGCCGCGTAGATCAGATGACGCATTGCAGACAGAAGAAAGGCGAGTGGCAGCGCGAGCTGGATCGGCCACACAAGCCAGTCAAGGGTGATGTCGCGCTCCTCGATCATGCGCGAGAAGGCGACCATTTCCCACGCGCCCCAGGCCAGCATCACGAGGATCGCGGCCGAAGCGACTCTGCCGAGTCGGCGCGCAGGCATTTCGCGCCGTCCCGCCGTTACGAAATCAAGAAATTGCGGGCGTAAATGACTGCCGCTCGCTGTGGCGATTCCGAAACCGGCCATCGCGCAGAGGATCAGCGCATAGACAGCAAATTTTACCGATCCGAAAACACCCTGACCGAAAAATTCGCGTCCGATGACATCAGCGGAAATGGCAACCAACATCGCGAAAAAGGTGATGACGACAATCGCCTTTTCAACCGAGAGCGTCGCATTGAGATATATCTTGAATGCGCTTGTCATAAAGTCACCCCCCCTCTAAGGTTTAGATCGTCACGGCGCAGCAGAAGCTGCGCCATAACATTTGCCTTGGGTGCGCTCCCGTTCAGGACGGACAGCTGTCCTTCGCACTCTTCACGGCTTCGAAGAACGCGCCCGCATCGCCACGCAACTCGCCCAGCGACTGATCCCAGGTCGCGCGTGCCGCATCGGTCCAGGCCTTTTTCTGGCTGTCATCGAGGAAAATGACCTCACCGCCCATTTCCTTGAGCTTGTCCATCATGGCCGTTTCAAAATCCAGGATTTCCCGGGTGCTCTGCTCAAAGCCGATGACCGAAAGAGCTTCGGTCATGATCCTCTTCTGGTCTTCGTCAAGCTTTGCCCAAGTGCGCGGCGACACGATGGTCGCGCCGAGGTTGAATTGAAGGTCTGCACGTGTATAGACCGGCAGGCTCTGCATCAGCCCAGATGCCATCGCATAGGCCAGCCCGAAGTTCACCGCTTCGACCAGCCCCGTGCTGGCGGCCGAGGGCGTTTCCTCCGCAGGCAGCGGCAGCGGGGTTGCGCCGACGGCCTGGAAAAAGTTGATCGAAGACTGCGATGGTGCGCTGCGCACCTTCTTGCCCTTCAACATCTCTGGCGCGGTGATCGGTTCCGATCCTGCCATTGCCTGATGCTCGATCGGTTGGAAAGCGAGGAAATGGTATTTCTTGCCGGCGACCTCTTGTGCCTTTTCCAGCATCTTGGGCACCACGCAGGTGACCTGCTCGTCGCTGTCAAAAAGAAACGGAAAGGTCAGAGTGTTGAATTCCGGCGATACGCTCGACAGGATCGGAACCGATCCCGACCACATGTCCACACGCCCGCTCAACGTGCTTTTCAGGGTGTCGCCCATCGATCCCAGCTGCCCGGCATAGAAAAGGTCAAGTTGGATATCGCCGCCTGACATCTCCTCCACTTTCTGCTCATATCTGCGCCATTGATCCGACCAGATGGTCGGCTCGGGCGAACCCAGAGCGACTTTCAGCGTGACAGGTTCTGCCGTCGCAACCCCGGAAGACGCAACGGTCAGCGCGGCTATCGCGGCAATGGCAAACTTATTCATGAACTTCCTCCCTGACATATGGTTCCCTTGGCTCACTAGCGCTTGTTGTCATGAAGGATTGTCTAATCTGTTACAGTTCCGACTTGCTGAATTCGAACACCGATAAGTACAGCAAATCATCTGACCGCTCGCGAAACAGGAATTGAATGTGGCATCCACGCAGATCCAGTGGGCGCGGCGTCTGTGTCATACTGATCGCGCACGGCTTCGCGAAATTAATTCTGTTGGGAAGGCAGCGGTCGTTCAGATATATCGATGAGAGGCGATCGTCACAGATGCCTTCCAACAACAGGCCTGTCAAAAGCGGGTCCCCATAGGCCGGCGGTCATCTACTGCAAAGCACGCAATCGATTCAAATCATGGACATTAATCACGCCATATCCAATCGACAGCAATCCGTCATCTTCGAGTTCCTTAAGAACCCGGTGGACGCTTTGCCTCGAGATCGACAGCATTGCGGCAAGATCAAACTGATTGATCGTGATGCGTATCTGGTGTCCGGCATGGGGGCGAAACCCCAGTTGATCCGCTGAAGCGACAAGACAGCGAACGACGCGGCTGGTCTGGTTGCCAGGAGCAAAGCGGGTAACCATTGCGAGAGACATTCGCAGCCGCTGACACAGGATTTCAACGGCACGTTTGGTCAGTTCCGTGTCGGTAAAGACGAACTGACGAAATCGCTCGCCATTGATGAAAATGACTGTCGTTTCTCCAAGTGCTGTCGCATCGTGAACCGAAGGTTTGCCGTCAAGCACTGCCAAGAAGCCAAACATGTCACCGGCAAGAAAGTCGCCGGCGAGGAACCGCTCGCCGTCTTCCGAGAAACTCTCCAGCCGCAGACTTCCTTCTATGATCAGGAAAATCCCATCGACCGGCTCTCCCAGCGTGGCCACCTGTTGCTGGTGTGACAAACGGCGCACGGAAGAAATTGCGATCAACCGGCCCTTCTGTTCTTCGGACATGCTGTCAAGGAAATGATGGGTATCGCTAAACTCGCCCAGCATCTTCGCCACCGATTTCGCCATCAATCCGATCCTCCCTGGCGAATGTAACAACGCTGACATTCGCCGTGAAGTTAACTCCGTAAGCTCACAGGGAGATATGTATACAACGGAGAATCGCCGTGGAAGAGCAACAGGCGCTGGAATGTGACTATCTGATCGTCGGTGGGGGATCTGCGGGCGCGGTGCTTGCCAATCGGTTGTCCGAAAACCCCAAAGTGCAGGTGACATTGATCGAAGCCGGGCCGCACCCGACAGGGTTCTGGGCGTCAACCCCGCTGGGGGTCGCGCGGCTGCTGACCGGTGACAGACTGCTGTGGCAGTTCTTCACCAGTGAACAGCAGGCGATGAAAGGGCAGAAAATCTACTGGCCGCGCGGCAAGGCCCTGGGCGGATCGTCCTCTGTCAATGGTATGCTCTGGACCCGTGGCGATGCGGAAGCCTTCGATCATATCGCCGGGCTTGGCTGTGAAGGATGGGCATGGCGCGATATCCTGCCTTACTTCAAGAAATGCGAGAGCTTTGAAGGTCCCCAAAGCCAGCACCGCGGTGCTCTTGGACCGATCAATGCAAGCACGCTCGAAGCGAAGGATCCGCTAACCCGCGGCTTTTTCGGAGCCTGCAACGCGGCTGGTTTTCCGACTAATGACGATTTCAACGATGGTGATCAGATCGGCGTGTCGCATCTGCAGTTCTCGATCAAGAATGCCAAGCGGTGTTCGACCTATGTCGCATACCTCAAACCAGTATCGGGGCGCCCCAACCTGCGGGTGTTGACCGAAACCAGCGTAGAGCGTCTGGTCATCGAGGGTCGCCGCGCCGTGGCGGCTGTCGTGCGCGGTCAGACCGGATCACAGGAGATACGCGCGCGCGGAGAAGTGCTGCTCTGCGCCGGTTCGCTCAAGACGCCGCAAATCCTGGAACTTTCGGGCATCGGTCAGGCAGAGCGGCTCAGGGAACTGGGTATCGAGGTGATCCATGACGCCCCGGAAGTCGGCGAAAACCTGATCGATCATGTCAACCTGCGCATGACCTATCGCGCGCGGCACCCGGTTACGCTGAACGATGTGATGGCGTCAAAGGTCAAGACGCTGCTGGAAGGCATGAAATACGTGTTTTTCAAGAAGGGCTTCCTGACTTACCCCTCGGTCACGTCGCACGCCATTCGTCGTCTCGATCAAGACGAGCGCAGTTCTACCGTAAAGCTGCAACTGGGCATGATCAGCGGACCGGACCGTTATTCCAATAGTGCCGAGGCCGGGCTGGACAGCTATTCGGGTTTCAATATCGGCACCTTCCAACTGTATCCCAGATCCCGTGGCCATGTGCACGCCACGTCCAACGATCCGCATGCCGATCCCGACATGACCGCCGGTTACTTCACCGATGAATATGATCGCGATTTCGCCATTCGTCAGCTTCGTCTGGTACGTGACGTGGCGATGCGCCACCCGATGGCCGAACAGATTGTCGAAGAGACCCGCCCGGGCCCTGCCACAGACGACGATCAGGGGCTGCTCGACTACGCGCTTGAGACCGGGCAAACCTGCTGGCACCAGGTCGGATCGGCGCGCATGGGCAATGACGCGCGGGCCGTGGTCGATACCGATCTGCGTGTGAACGGCATTCAGGGGCTGCGCATCGTGGATGCGTCGGTTTTCCCCGATATGCCGGCCTCCAACACCAATGCACCAACCATCATGCTGGCGGAGAAAGCCAGCGACCTGATCAGGGAGGCCGCAAAGGCATGAGTGTTTTCGACAACCCCAATGCACAGAAATTCTACATCGGAGGATCCTGGGTCGCTACGGCGGATGCGTCTGACATAATCGTCGTGGACAACCCCAACACCGGCGCGGAACTTGCCCATGTGCCAGCGGGCACTCTGGCGGATACCGACGCGGCGATTGCCGCCGCGCGGTCCGCATTTGCTGCCTGGTCGCAAACGGCACCTGCGGCGCGGGCGGATCTCCTTGACGCGATAGGTGCAGAGATGGACAGGCGCCGCGCCGACCTGATCGACGCGGTCTGCGCCGAAATGGGATGTCCGCGCCATCTGACCGAACGGTTTCACGTCGCCATCGGCATCGGCATCTGGGGCAAGACCGCCCAGACCGTAAGAGACTTTCCGTGGGATCGGCAGATGGGCGGGGCCCAGGTCCTGCGCGAGCCGCTGGGCGTCGTCGGTGTGCTGACACCCTGGAACGGGCCGGTCACAAGCGTTGCCAAAAAGCTGGCGGCGGTGCTCGGCGCGGGGTGCACGGCGGTCTCCAAGCCGTCGGAGCATACGCCGTTTTCCGCGATTCTCGTTGCCGAAGCAATCGAAGCCGCGGGCGTGCCTGCCGGTGTGGTCAACATGGTGCAGGGCTATGGCGCGACTGTTGGCGCGCATATCGTGGCACACAAGGATGTGGACGCGATCACCCTGACGGGATCGGTCGGTGCCGGCGTGGCGATTTCGCGCGCGGGCGCAAGTAATCTCAAGCGCATGTGCCTTGAACTGGGCGGCAAGTCGGCCAACATCATTCTGGATGACGACGGCTTCGCCGGAGCGGTGAAAACCGGCACCATTGCAACGATGCTGAACACCGGACAGGTCTGTTTTGCGCCGACCCGGATGCTGGTGCCCCGCCACCGCGCAGCCGAGGCGGAGGCGATCGCGAAAGCCGTTGCAGACGGTCTAAAAGTCGGCCCGGCCGACGCCGAAGGCGTCATGATGGGGCCGCTGGTCTCTGCCGAACAGTACGAGCGCGTCGGCGACTATATCCGTATCGGACAAAACGAAGCGCGCCTGGTTGCCGGTGGCCCGGGCCGTCCCGAGGGGCTGAAGAGTGGCCACTTCGTGCGGCCGACCGTGTTTGCGGACGTGACCAATGACATGCGCATTGCCCGGGAAGAGATTTTCGGCCCGGTGCTGTCGATCCTGACCTATGACGACCTGGATCAGGCCGTCGAGATCGCCAATGACAGCCCCTTTGGCCTTGCCGCGCATATCAGTGGGCAGGACAGCGCACAGGTCGCATCGCTCGCACGGCGCCTGCGTGCCGGTTCCGTCTATGTCAACGGCGCCACGATGAGTTTCGACGCGCCTTTTGGCGGCTACAAGATGTCTGGCCAGGGCCGGGAACACGGCGAGATGGGGCTGGAAGAGTTCCTCGAAACGAAATCCATCGTCGGACTTTAAGGCCAGGATCGACTTATACCACAGGAGAAAATTCATGTCTCAACCGCTCGAAGGAATTCGCATACTCGATGCAACCCACGTGCTCGCCGGACCGTTTTGTGGCTATCAGCTCAGCCTGCTGGGTGCGGATGTCATTCGCGTCGAAAATCCGAATGGCGGCGATATCGTGCGGATCAATGACAAGGACCCGGCCCGGCGCGAAATGAAGATGGGGTTGGGCTTTCTGACCCAAAACGCGAACAAACGGTCAGTTGCGCTGAACCTCAAGTCCCCCGAGGGGCAGGAAGCGTTCAAGCGTATCGCCATGACCTGCGATGTGGTGGTCGAAAACTTCCGACCCGGCAAGATGAAGGCACTCGGACTTGGCGCGGCGGATCTTCAGACGCTCAAACCCGACCTGATCTACTGCTCGATCACAGGGTTCGGGCAGTCCGGGCCACTGGTGGACCGGCCCGCATATGATCACATCGTCCAGGGCATGTCGGGCATCATGTCGGTGACCGGGACCGAAGAAAGCGGCCCGGTGAGGGCAGGCTTTCCGCTGGTCGACTATCTGGCAGGGCAGATGGCGGCCTTTGCGATCTCGGCGGCATTGGTACAACGTGAACGCACCGGCAAGGGCGAGGTGATCGACTGCGCGATGCTGGACGCGGCCCTGTCGATCCTTGGTCCCTCCGTCACCGAATGGTCGATCGCGAGGCGCAGGCCCGGACGTCCCGGCAACAAACCCTATTCCGGTTCACCGTTTTCGGGGTGTTACGACACCCGCGACGGCGTGATCGTGGTCGTGGGCAACACGATGGCACAGGCCGAGAGACTGGCCCATGCATGCGGTCTGCAACACCTGCTGGACGATCCGCGCGTTGGCGATTGGCAATCCCACCCGGAACTGGCCGATCTGATGGGCAGCCAGTTCGCCGCCGTCTTCGCCACCAGAACGGCGCTGGAATGGGAATGTATCCTCAACGAGGTGTCCGTACCCTGTGGCAAGGTCCGCGAGGTGCCCGAAATTCTGGATGAACCGCATGTAAAGGCGCGGCATGCGCTTCAATCCGTCTATGTACCCGCACTCGAACAGGAAATCAGCGTTCCAGGCCTTGGTTGTACCGTCGGAGGAGAGAACGGTCGCGTCCGCAGCGCCCCGCCAGAACTGTCCGAGCAGGCAAACGCCATTCTCGGTGAAGCCGGCTATTCCCAAGAGGAAATTGCGACACTGAAACGCGACGGCATCACTCTCTGATCGCGGATCGGTATGATGCATGGTAGTGTCGCGGCTTTATCAGTTTATAGACGCGCGCTTCAGAGCTTCCGCACCGCGAGCAGCACGCACAAGAAGCCGACCTGAGACCGCGACTTTCGGATACTTCACCGCGAGGGCCCGGCCACAGGCCTCGCAAGTCAACGATCAGGCAAAGCGCCAATGGCGAAGAACAAGATCGGGCGGTTTATCCAGGCAGATCGGACAATATTGGAAGTCATGCAGCGACACGCATCGGGCGGATTGATGCTTCGTGTCCGGAAGGGCCATGGCGAGAATCTCGTCCGCAGGCCGCTGAACCGCTCGGCGAAGCAGGACCCAGTTCGCTCCCAGCAAGTCACCCGCATATTCCGGCACCATACCCTGCCTCAATCCGAGATAGCCACAAAGCTCTTCAATCGAACGATATTGGCCTTCGCCAATCGATTGATCCAGCTGGACAGCAACTCATCACGCGCTGGTGGCGGTCGAAACGGTAGCGGCTTGATCGTCACCCGAATGCAGCGGCGGGATGGCGAGGGATGTTCCAACCGTCAGATAAGGTCGCGCAAGTGGCCGCCGATTGACGTGATCGACCAGCGTGATGTCCGAAGTCGTATGATCGATCTGAACGACCTCAAGCGGGGCTAAAACCTTGAGACGGCCGGGACGCGCGGAAAAGACCTGGTCAGCTTCCTGCGCAACGTATCGTTTCCTGAATGCTTCTCGCTGATCCATCGCGTCGAGCCGGGCCTTCACCGTCCTCCGGGTCGGGGCCTGGAAGCCCTTCGCCTCGCATTCCGAACGGATCTCTCGACAGATCCGCAAAAAGCTCGACCGCTCGCGGACCAGATAGTGGCGCCGCAGCGTGGCGTCGATGACGTCTTCGACCTCTTGCGCGATCCGCTTCGATCCCGGATTCGGCCCGCGACGGCCAAGTTCCAGCGCTGCAGCAAGCGCATCGTTCTCTCAGCCGCCGGTAGAGCGACCAGGTATGACTTTTCGCCAAACCCAGTTCCCAGGCAGCATCGCCAATAGTCGCGCTGATCGGCTCGCCTCTCTTCTCGATTTCGGGATCGGACGGAGAACCGTTGCGCGGTGTTTCGCAAGACGCTCGTTGACCACGTCAATCCCTACCCCATGTGGTCGGCACTTATCCACAGATCCGACCGCACGGCAATAAGGGTACGGCAAGCTATTGATATATATATTAAAATTTTAGATCAGATTCTGATTAATTTCGGCGCAGCGACACACGGGCGACCAGTGTTTTTTGAAATCACGACTATCCCTCCTGAAAGTTCAAAGCTCAGGATAGTTCCGCCACACAGATTGAGGCAGAACGGAGCAGAGAGATTATATCAACGAGGTCGAAAGATGATGTTGGTTTGATCGTGCGCGGCTAGAAATCTCTGGGCTTGCCGCGAGGATTTGAACCACCCAATCAGTTTCTCGCGCTTTCGAGTAGGTCTATGCGACCCTTCGGCGCGATTGTTCAGACGCTTATGCGCGCGATGGTCAGCATCCGGCGCTTGATGGGCAATCGGCTTGATGTAGCTGCGCAGTTTGTCTGTAACGAAGACCCTTGGTTGGCCGAATTGCGCGATCAGCCTCGCCATGAAGCGCTTGGCAGCTTTGTCATT
>NZ_JBGFGP010000118.1:0-2899 GCF_041224545.1 Sedimentitalea sp. XS_ASV28
CGACCGTTTTTTGCCCATGGATTCTGGCAGGGGATTTCTGTCCAGTGAGCGGACAAAACGAAACTTCGGCACATTCGACTTACGTCTCGCCTCAGCTCATGCCTGTTCTGCGCCCTACCGCTCCGGTCGCAGCGGTAGGACACTTTCGAAGCCAGTCGAAAAGACGATCAGGCTCCTCTGGATGAGACAGCCGCTTTAGCGCCGTTTCCTCGAAGCGTTTTCTATATCACTGCAACCCGTAGTGGAAACAACCAGTCGCCTGCGAGAGGGCGCCAGCGCTCCGGTAACGGTGCCTTCTCCGGCTGAAGGCGCTCTATCTCCATCAGTAGACGTACCAAGAGCGACCGGGAAAGGGCATGGCCGAGACAAGCATGGTTTCCCATACCGAAGGTTAGCGGGCGGGAGGATCGCTCGGAGTTGAATTGCTCTGGGTCGGGAAACGCATCCGGGTCATGGTTCCCGGCTGCCCAGACCATAGCAAGAGGTGTCCCCGGCTCGATGACGATGTCACAAACCTCTATGACATCGGTAGTGTACCTCATCGTCAACGGCGTCGGACTTGCCAAGCGCAGGCACTCGTCCGCACAGCGTGAGGTCGGACGAACGGCTTTGCTGTTGGCAAATGCTACACGCATCGCGGCGTCAATTCCAACGGCGATTGTCTCGATCCCGTCGAAGGCGATTCCGGCAAGTAGCTCGACCGTTCTGTCAGCGCCCAGGCTCGATTGAAGGGACGCGACAAATGGAGACGGACCACGCAAGGCGATCTTGCAGAGTTCATTGAGATCTATTGCGCCCACTTCTGCCAAATCGGCCTTGTCTGAACGCGGGTTGGGAGACAGCAGGTAAGCCATTTTCTTGACCGCAGCCTCGCACCGTTGGGCATCCTCCGGAGAAAGCCCGAGAAGGGCTGCCCAGCTAGCGCGGACAATGCGCTCGACCAAGTCGACCCGCAGATCGGCTCTTCCAGGCGCAGCTTGCACAACGCCGCGCACAGCTTCGTCAGTTAATGCCTGAAGTGGAAGCGAAGCGAAGGCAGCGATCATCGCGCCACGCTCCAACCGATGCACCGGGCCCGATTGCGTGAACAGCGCACGGTCCAAAATGCGCCCGAGGACAGGCGCGGCCGACATCGCGTTGGTATCGGTCGCCATTCCGTCAGCAGCAGGGTTGCGGGATAGGGATAGAAGCTCCGCGTGACCGAGTATCGCGTAGCCACCCCAAGGAGCGGTCTGAATGCGATCTCCTGTTCGAAAGTCGCCCGCGAATGCAGCAGCAGCAGATGGCCATCCGTCGAGGCTAGAGAAAGTGTCCAAGGTTTTCATCACTTTGATCCTTAAAAGCATGCCGAAGACCTCGCTATCAGCGAGGTTGCTCAGTGAGTCACTGAGGTTCAGCGCTTAAGGATCGATTGATGCATCAGACCACCTTTCGACAGGTTCGATAGAGGTTACCACCGATGATGTCAACAGGGTGAGGGCTGCGCTTCCGGTCGGGGGTATCAGTGGCCCCCGATCACAGAGTCAGAGGCTACGCGTCCGGCTTCTGATCGAACAGGATCACCCGCCCGTCGCCGCTGCTAGGGCTGTTGACCAGCACGAACGGCACATCAGCCCCATCTTTCTCGTAGATGCAGCGATATTCATCTGGCCGTCGAGTGGATCGCACACCTGATCGTAGCGGTAGCTATAGCCGATGCCTTGATCGATCCAGGCCTCGACACCTGCGGGCGTCACCAAGGACATGGGCTGCCCATCCAGCAACAACGTTTTACCCACGTTGAACACTTCATACATCTTTCGGTCTCCTTTATTTGCTCTGTCAGATCACGTCATAGGCTGTGGCCGTCGCCACGATCCCTGTCCCGCGTGTTTTCATTCTCGTTGTCATCGCGCTCCTGCGCGCGGTCGTTATCCGGTTCCAGCCGCTCACGCGGCTTGTTCAAAACGTCCTTCAGGCGGTCGTTGACAGACGGCTTGCGATCCTCGCGACCGATGTCCTCGGAACGGTCCTGCCTTTGACGCTGGGCCGGGGTCCGCGAGGGTCTTACAGCCTCCTCCCCGAGGTCATTTTCGCTGTACCCGTCCAGCTTGTGAACGGCTGCCTGGCCGTCACGCCCCGCGTCCTTTTCCATAATCTCTTTCAGCCGCTCTCGCGCATAATTGCGGCCTTCCGGCTTCGGCGTGTCGTCCTGGTCCCGTGACCGGTCCACGACGCGCGCCAGACGCTCCCGGAAATCCTCCGGGTTGCGTTCGCCGCGTTCTTTCGAAGTCGCAGCCCTGAGTGCGGCCAGACCGGCAGAGACTCGCCCCTGCCCCGCCTCGCGCTCGATGCCATAGGTCTCCCGCGCGATGTCCAGGCGTTCGCGCATTTCGCGGAAGGCGGCGCGCGCCTGGCGGGCGGCATGGACCACGGCCCCGCGCTCGGTGACAGGGATGTATTCCCGGCCCTGACGCTCGGCCATGGCCTTCGCCCGCCGCTCCATGGAATTGGCCGCTGGCCCCAGCTTCAGCTCGGGGTCGCGGTCCAGCTCCTCGGCGGACAGCTTGTCGCCACGATCCAGCGCCGTCTCGCGCTGCTTCTCAAGCGACCGGTGATCGACACGCTCGACCTCTCCGACACGCTCCAGCGCGCGGTTCTGCAATTCGGCCCATAGACCACGCATCTGCTCGATCTCGACGCCGCCAGTCTTGGCGGAGTCGAGCACGCGGGTTTTGGTGGTGAAGCCCCCGGCTTCCAGCTTACGAGTGGAGGTCAAAACATGAGCGTGGTGGTTGCGCTGATCGCCTTCCCGGTGCGGCGCATGGATCGCAACATCGACGGCCACGCCATAGCGGCTGACCAGCTCCTGGGCGAAGTCGCGGGTGATCTGCGACCGAGCCTCGGCGCTGATCTCGGA
>NZ_JBGFGP010000012.1:0-3978 GCF_041224545.1 Sedimentitalea sp. XS_ASV28
ACGCCACTGCAAGCGCGCCGAGCGCTTGAGCAATTTGAGGGCTCCGCGCCCGGCGCGCTTGCCCAAACCGAAACCCATGATTATCAAGATCAAACCCGCAGACTCTCGTTATGAACGAGGGACCGAAGGGGGGCAGGTCAGAGCCGTTCGACAATCTACGCGGTCTGATTGGTGGATGGGACCAGTACTATCTTGTTCCGATGGTCCGCGGCACCGGCTTTGAAAATGACATGGCAAACTACTTTAAAGACGTAAAGCCCGACGCCAACGTGACTTTGCTGGCGCGTGGCAGCATCGGTGCATACGGCGGAGAGCAAATGCTGGACGTTGCGGACATTAGTCAGGAAAGCGTAGAGGCTGCCGGTGGCAGCTTCGAATTTGGATCGTGGGATATGGTCAAGACACGTTTCGCGTCCGGTACGGGAGATGTGTTCATTCAGGTCGCTACCCGCGGACATCCCGGAATTACCGAGCTCGCAACACAAAACCAGCTGACATTCCTGCAACCTTCCGGCGATGTTCTTGCAAAAATGACGGAGCTCTACGGTTGGGGCGAAGCCACCTTGCCGGCGGGAACTTTCTCTGGACAAGACAAAGACGTTAAGCTTCCGGGGACTACTACAACGCTTTTCAGTAGCACTAACATGTCTGATGATCTGGCGTATACCATCGTCAAAACGATTTGTGAGAATACTGAAGCGCTGCAAAACGCACACAAGGCTCTTTCGGACTTCGATTGCGAGAAAAACGGAGTATGGCGCGAAGACGTGAACGGCATTCCGATGCACGAAGGTGCCCTTCGGTATTTTCGTGAGCGTGGCTGGGTTCAGTAAGAGAAAGCCTGAAAATCATGAATAACAGGAACGCGGAATCGGTCAAGGAGCACCTTGCCCGGTGGAAAGCCCTAGCGCGTCCGGCTGCACTTATTGCGATCGCTTGGTCTTTTGCCCAAATAGCATTCGTTTTTTGGCCGCAGATCGACATGTTCACCCAGCGCTCGCTGCACGTTTCATTCGCAGTCTCATTGGCATTCGGCCTGCTGGGAGAGAGGGCGCTCAAGCCCATCATGGCCTGGTTTTGGAGGGTGCTGGCCCTTAGCGCGCTCGTGCCGGGCCTCTACATTTCCATACAATCGGATTTCCTGACCAGTGGACGCATCCAAGGGCTGGATCCCGCCCTGCCGCTCGACTATTTACTGGGCACAGTGCTTATTGCAATGGTTTTTCTGGCGTGCCAGCGATTTCTTGGTTGGGGGCTGACAGTCTTCGCTACCATATTCGTAATTTACTTTTTCGTCGGGCCTTACCTGCCGCAGGCTTTTGCGCACCGCTACACGGGGATTGAGCGCTTCATCGACATGGAGTTCCTGTCGCTTCAGGGGCTTTATGGTGTGCCAACGGGGGTTTCGGTCTCAACGGTATTTTACTTCATTCTTTTTGCAGCGCTCTACGACGCGTTTGGTGGGGGGCGGCTGATAATTGATTTTGCGATGACGATGACTGGCCACCGTGTCGGCGGACCGGCTAAAGCCGCTGTCGTTTCGTCCGGGATGCTGGGGTCTGTTTCGGGCAGCGCCGTCGCGAATGTCATGTCGACGGGCATCTTCACGATCCCTCTCATGCGCCGCGCAGGCTATGATGCACGCTTTGCGGGAGGTGTCGAGGCGGCCGCTTCCACCGGGGCGCAACTCGTACCGCCGGTGATGGGCGCTGCAGCCTTCATAATGGCCGACTTTCTGCAGGCTCCATATCAAACTATAGTGCTGGCAGCGATCCTTCCGGCCGTCGCCTATTATATTGCACTGCTTCTGATGGTTGATTTGGAGGCCCGCAGTCAGAAAATCGCTCCCGTAGAAGACACGATGAAGGAATCTGTGTGCGAAGTTCTAATCGCTCGGGGGCACCTTTTGTTGCCGCTGTTCTGGCTCGCCTACCGTATCGTCGTCGGGTTTCCAGTAGAAAATGCGGCGATAGAGGCGGCGGCCATGACGATCATCATCGGCACTCTGCGCAGTGCCACTCAACAACGGTTCATTGTCGTCATCGAGACGCTGGTGATCGCCGCCGAACGCTCGGTGACGGTCGCACTTCCTTGTGCGCTAGCCGGTATTGTAGTCGCAATCATAAGCTTCACTGGTCTTGGTACGAAATTCACCAGTTTCATGATCGAAGTCGCAGGCGGCCATACGGTGATCCTGCTGGTACTGACGATGCTCGCCAGTCTCGTATTGGGGGCCGGTATGCCGACGACCTCAGCCTATATCATGGCAGCAATACTCTTGGCTCCTAGTCTCATCACCCTCGGTCTGGAGCCACTCGCCGCGCATTTCTTCATCTTCTATTTCGCGATCTTATCGATGGTCACACCGCCTGTAGCATTGGCCGCCTATGCGGCGGCAGCCATCACCAAGGCGTCTGCGTCTGGAACCGGCTGGCGTGCTTTTGCCTTATCGTTGCCGGGTTTCGTTATACCTTATGCTGCAGTCATACATCCTGGATTGCTCTTAGTCGGACCAGTCAGTGACACCCTATGGGCGATATATAGCGTTTTAGTAGGGGTGTCCGCAGTCGCTGTGGGTATTATCGGATGGGTGCTGCGGCGCCTGCCCTGGTGGGAAAGGGTCCTGTTCGTTGGTATTGGTGCACTGTCCATACTACCGGGGTTAACGACAACCGTGGCCGCAACACTATTGCTGCTTGGCGCTTGCCTTTATATATACCTCACGCGGGTTCGCGTACAGCATGTAGTATCCGATAGCACATGACACGCGTTTGGGTGAAATGGAACTGTTTCATTAAAGGGCTATGGAAGCGTATATTTGGATAAAGTCTTATAATGATAATTTCTCCAATATTCATCTAATTGAAGACACCCATTGAAACCTAAAGTTTTCTATGAAGCGCTCATAGGTTCTTTGGTGGCAGCCCCTATTCTATGGCTGTCGTCGAATCTAGGCATGCCAATTATCCAGCTAATTAGCTTTTTTATTTTGGTATCTTGCCTACTTACAATCTTCGTTTTTTTGGCGATCGCTGGCAGCCAATGGTACGAAGAGATGATGAAAAACTCTACGATTTATGGAAGTCTAAGGGCATCAGATGAAATCAAAAATAAGCTCCCACTTTTTCGGAAAGTGTTTCCAAAAAATTCACCTTTAGATGCAGAGCGCAAATCTCTCAGAAAAGAAATGCAAAATGCTGACGAGACCAAAGTGATGGACGATACTTCCGAGCTTTGCGACGTTTTAGACATTTTTTATGAGAAGGTGAAATTGCGGGTCCGCGAGCTCGGGGAAGATAAAATTTTTTCAAGATCAGACTTCATGTTCTTTGCAATGAACGTGAGCGAAGAGCAGTTGGATTCAAAAAATGGCTGACGTATATCTCGTAGATAGTGACATCTTGGCTAAGTATGGCCGCTCCAACAATTTAGAGCTCTTAAAAAATGCACCCGATCAAATATTGATCACGCGAGAGGTATATTCAGAGGTTGTTGACGGAGCTGACCGCGGATTTACTGGCGCTGTTGCAGCACGCAACTGGTTGGACGCCAACATAACAACCCGAACATCGCAGTAAGCAGAGTTTACCTAAATAAGGACGAACGAAACGCCCTGCACAATACAAAGCCCGCAAGCGGATCGCGGTCTGATGAGTGAAGAAGACGGGAAGGGGGTCCACGCGTTCCGCATCACCCCCGAACTTCTGGAGAAGCTGGAGCGTGAGCGCGGGCCAGACCTGGAGTATATGCTGCGGGATGCGCATCGCCCCTTCCATGACCCCCGCAAGGTCTACCGCATCGAACTGGCGGACCCGGCCTTGCGGATTGCCCCGACTGCGGCGGCGCCCTGCGCCTGATCGGCGAAGATGTCAGTGAGATTCTCGATCTGATCGCCGCCAAGCTGAAGGTGGTCGAGACGGCCCGGTTGAAGAAGTCCTGCCGGCGCTGCGAGAAGATCACCCAACTGCCGGCGCCGTC
>NZ_JBGFGP010000014.1:0-212 GCF_041224545.1 Sedimentitalea sp. XS_ASV28
GTTCCGCATCCTGGCAGTGATCGACGATTGCTGCCGCGAAAACCTGTGCCTCATGGCCGACACCAGTATCTCGGGAGCCCGTGTCGCCCGAGAGCTGGATGGGCTGGTGCGGGTCTTCGGAAAACCAGGTTGCATCGTCAGTGATAACGGCACGGAGTTCACAAGCCGGGCCATCCTGAAATGGGCCGACCAGAACGATGTGCCGTGGCATT
>NZ_JBGFGP010000017.1:0-278 GCF_041224545.1 Sedimentitalea sp. XS_ASV28
CGCCACTGCAAGCGCGCCGAGCGCTTGAGCAATTTGAGGGCTCCGCGCCCGGCGCGCTTGCCCAAACCGAAACCCATGATTATCAAGATCAAACCCGCAGACTCTCGTTATGAACGAGGGACCGAAGGGGGGCAGGTCAACCCGGAACGCAGAAAGAGCCCGCCGAGAAGGTCGTGAAGGATATTCGGCGGCGCACCAGGAAGCATCATCCGGCCGAGGAGAAGATCCGGATCGGCCCCGGCTGCTCAGCGATAATGGCCGCAGTTACATCTCCGGGG
>NZ_JBGFGP010000018.1:0-296 GCF_041224545.1 Sedimentitalea sp. XS_ASV28
ACCGGGGGCCCGGACCCCGACGGCTGGCCCCGAAGTCAGGTGTTCGCGCCAGCCGCAACACATCGTCGATCAACAGCCCGTCAGACCGGTGAACTCATTCCTATAATTTGAATTATGTTAATATAATCACCCGCACAAAAACCAAACAAAAATAAATCACCGTCCTCTGTGCCATGTATTGTTTTTGTTTATGGTTATTCTGGCGGATGTGATGATGGCTGTGTAGATTGTGAAGCTGATGGGGGCTTTGGCGGCGAGTTTGAGTTTTTGGGGGAGTGTGAGCTTTGCCTTGCCTT
>NZ_JBGFGP010000021.1:0-620 GCF_041224545.1 Sedimentitalea sp. XS_ASV28
TTGAAGCACCGCTCAACCATGTTTCGCAGCCGGTAAAGCGTGTGATCTACACCCACGCGCATCTTGCGGGTCTTACGCATTGGAATTTGGGTGATGATGTCGCGCTTATCCATGTTTTTGCGAATACGGTCCGCATCATAACCCCGATCCGCCAGCAGCACCTTGGGCTCCGGCAGGTTGTCGTGCATGACCAGATCGAAGCCGAGATAATCCGATGTTTGGCCCGGCGTGATCTCCGTTCTCATCGGCAGGCCATGCGCATTGACGCGGAGGTGGACCTTGGTCGTGAACCCACCTCTTGAGCGGCCAAAACCCTGTCGAGGAGTCCCCCTTTAGCGCCCGCTGCCTGATGATGGGCGCGAATGACGGTGCTGTCGACCATTTGCAGGGCGTCTGGTACGGCTCCGCTCTGGTTCAACGCATCCAGAATGTCCTCCCAAAGCCCGGCCAAGGTCCATCGGCGAAACTGGCGATAGACGCTTGACCATTTTCCGAATTCCTCCGGCAGCTCACGCCACGGGGATCCTGTTCGGGCGATCCAGAAAATCCCATCCAGAACAAGGCGATGATTGGTTGGTTTGCGCCCATTCGGGCCGCGGGCAGCGAGGATGAAATGTTCG
>NZ_JBGFGP010000022.1:0-274 GCF_041224545.1 Sedimentitalea sp. XS_ASV28
ATGATGTCTTGATCAATGTGCGGCCGTTCACAGATCAACAGCTGATGTTCGTGCCCCGGGTGGCGAAGTCTGAAGGTGAGCCCTTACCTCCCGCAATGATGCGCTGCGGCTAACGTCAACTTTCGTGGAAGGCCATCTAGGTCATGTTGACAAATGGCGGAGCCATAGGCGGATAGATGTGATGTCGATGAAGCCAAGGAAGCTCTCGGCGGTCTTGTCGTAGCGGGTGGCGACGCGCCGGGCGTTTTTGAGCTTGTTGAAGCAGCGCTCGACC
>NZ_JBGFGP010000093.1:0-2793 GCF_041224545.1 Sedimentitalea sp. XS_ASV28
GCCACTGCAAGCGCGCCGAGCGCTTGAGCAATTTGAGGGCTCCGCGCCCGGCGCGCTTGCCCAAACCGAAACCCATGATTATCAAGATCAAACCCGCAGACTCTCGTTATGAACGAGGGACCGAAGGGGGGCAGGTCACCACCGCACCCGATCCGACAAGCTCGATCATCTCGCCCGGGCCGCCAAGCGCACCACCATGAAATATCTCGATCTTGACCGCACCGTCGGTGCGCGCGGCAATCTCGTCTACGACATACTGGTCGATCAGCGACGTGGTGAACCCCTCAGGCATGAAGTTGGCATAGCGGATCGGGTCCGACGGCCAATCCTGGGCAACGGCGGCACCTGCAAGCAGCAGACATGCGCCGGCAAAACTCGTGATCTTTTTCATGTGGTCTTCTCCCTTGATGCGCCTGGTCAGCGCCCGCGCAGATGGAGATTAACGGTCGGCTGGATAAAATGTAAATAAATATTTGTATTTTATCCGTTCATCCGCGATCCTTGACCTGCCACGCGATATGATCTTGGATGAATGCCTCGTAAAAATGGCTAACTTAACAAGTGGATAAAGAGAGCCCTGAACGATGACCCGGTCGAACGCCAGCAAACAAGCGAAACATAAAATCACCGAAAACAACCCCAAACGACCGAATCCTCTTGCTGCCCCTGGGCGGAGGAAACCGAAACAGAAGCGGTCTCGCGAAACGGTCGAGGAGATCCTGCAAGCAGCGATTCGGGTAATGGAGCGTGGCGGCTTCGAGGCATTCAACATGCCAGCCATCGCGGCCGAGGCCGGATTGAACGTCGCGACCCTCTACAGCTATTTCGCGAACAAGCACAAACTGCTGGCCCGGCTCGCCGAAGACGGCCTTGCCGAGAGGTTGAGAATTCTGGAGGAACTGTTCGAAGAGGCGCGCCAGGCCCCTGACTGGATCGACAAGGCGTGCGCCGCAATCACGCGGCTGGCGCGGCTGAGATCCGATCAATCCGGCGCAACCGCCTTGCGCCGCGCGCTCCACGCCTCGCCCGAGCTATGGCGGATCGATCAGAACGGAAACCGCATCGCCGGCAAGATGGTCGCCGACCTGATCGTCTCCCGCTCGGAAACGCCCTGCGCCGATCCCGAACTGCGTGGCCGTATGATCGCGGAGTACGTGACGGTCATCCTGGACATGCAACGGGATTTTCCGGCCGACAAACACGATGCAATTCTAGCGGACTTGACCGCAGTGTTCCGGTTCCACTTGTCCATGGGAGATGTCCCCGCTGATGTTGAGCTTTGAGTGAAGGGGCCTGATGCTGTAACCGTCCTCCGGCGGCATTGATATGCCATTGTGGGTTTGTGTGGATTCACAAAGCAGAGTAGTCGTGTCGGAGACTATCACAGCTGGGCTCGATCTGGCGAAGAACGTATTTCAGGTTCATGGCGCGGACGGCGCAAGTCGGGCAATTATGCGCAAGAAATTACGTCGCGCGGGATTGCCATTTGTGGCCATCTCCCTTTTTGCAAGTATTTTCTTGTGATTTTGATCTTTATGCATAGCGATCACTTGTCCGGCCTGTTTGACCGCTGGCCCTGATGAAGTCCGCGAACCGCAGTCCCTATCAATTTGCCGGACTATGACGTCCTGATAATGCCCCGGGGTGTTCCGGTTGCGGTGGCAAAGATCATCATCACAGGTGTTGCTCTTGCAACTCGTGCGAAGTGTTTCTCAGCGTTCTGAAATCTCAGGTTGGCTTGTAGACCTCCTTCTTCGACAAGACGGCCCAGACGATCCGCGCGGTTTTGTTCGCCAGTGCCACGCTAACCAATCGGGCGGGCTTTCCTCCAGCAAGCGCCTGATCCACTTTGCAGTTTGCGTTTGCGGGTGGACGACGCGCCTGAGAACTGCAGTCGCGCCCACGACAAGTAACTTGCGCAGATAACCACCCCCCATCTTCGTGATCCGCCCCAGCCAGTCCTTTCCGCCTGAGGAGTTCTGTCTCGGTACCAGCCCGAGCCAGGCGGCAAATTGGCGGGCAGACCGAAATTGAGAGGGATCCAATGATGGCAGCAAGAGCCGTCACAGTGAGCACCCCGACGCCTGGGATCGTTGCCAGAAGCTGGCTAACCTCGCTTGAGCGATGCCAGTCCCGTATCTTGCACTCAAGTTTGGCGATTTCGTCTTCCAGACTATCGATCTGCCGGGCCAGCGAAAGTAAAGCCGACCGCCCGAACTCGGGGACATCAAGATGGCCATTTTCTAGATCGCTCAGCATCTCGCGTATCTTGCGGGGGCCTTGAACTGCTACAAGCCCGAACTCGGCCAAGTGGGCGCGCAGTGCGTTTATCAGCATGGTGCGTTGGCGAACCAGAAGATTCCGGGCGTGATGCAACATCAAAGCGGCCTGGTGATCGGTGCTCTTGATCGCGACAAAATGCATGTTCGGTCGAGTGACTGCTTCACAAATCACCTCGGCGTCCGCCGTGTCATTCTTCTGGCGCTTCACATAGGTTTTGACATAAGCATGCGGGATCAGGCGGACCTCATGTCCAAGCGCTGCAATCTCGCGGACCCAACAACGCCGACATGGCACATCGCGATGCCGGATGGTGGAGCTGTGCAAACCATCAACTTGTTTGCGGTTTTCAGCTTGGCTAAGGGTGGGACGTGATAAATCCGCCTGAAAAGCCCCGCTTCAAAGGTTTCCGGTTCCCTCTTGAGATTGTTGTTTATGAGGTCTGGGTCTGCCATCGGTTTGCGCTCAGCACCGCAGATGTCGAAGAACTGCTGGCTCAAAGGGGCGTCATCG
>NZ_JBGFGP010000042.1:0-10806 GCF_041224545.1 Sedimentitalea sp. XS_ASV28
ACGCCACTGCAAGCGCGCCGAGCGCTTGAGCAATTTGAGGGCTCCGCGCCCGGCGCGCTTGCCCAAACCGAAACCCATGATTATCAAGATCAAACCCGCAGACTCTCGTTATGAACGAGGGACCGAAGGGGGGCAGGTCACTAGAAAGTGTTTCGAACAGCCGATCTTGAGCAAGTTGTGCCGCAGCGTCTGGGCTTTGATCTAATTGTGCTTCGATGTCGAAAGTAACTTCCCCGATAAGCATCGCTGTGCCGTGCTCAACTGAACCAGTCCAAACTGACCAATTACTCAGATGATCTTCACAGAACAGCTCTGATGGTCGCGCCTCCAGGATCCTCGCTGAAGGTTTAAGCTCTTTGTCGTTCCGGTTTTCAGTCTGGTTTAAGTACTCTTCGTCAGAAGCCTTCCAAGCTGCTCGTCGCCTGGCTGCAACCTCATTGTCATCGCCACCCAGTACATTTTGGTGAAGTTGCTTTCCCATCTCCTCTAGTATGTCAGGGAACTCGTCCGTTTTCGAAAACTCAGCTACGGGGATCGTGATGTCGCTCAGGTTCAAGTAGGCGTTTTCAAAAAGTCGCCAGTCAACAACCGCAGTTACGAACGATCCATTGATGCGCTTGGACACAACGCATAGCACTGAGCCCAAATTTGCACAGGACAAACGACCAATGCCCTTTTGCCCTTGCTTTGGTCTAGTGGGTAACCCAAGCCGATCCGCGGCTGGAACCTTGGCTGACGTCGCCTTTGACTCCGTTCCTACGACTAGCCACCTACTAATGAACTCCTCCCGATTCATCCCATGCCCATCGTCCGTCAGAACAGCAGTTGGGCGGGGACGGTCGAAAATGGTCAGCTCTGCCGAACGAGCATAGGCATCAAATGAATTCTTCCAAAGCTCTGAAATAGCCGTAGGGGCATCTGCGATTTGCTCTCGCCCTAGGTGATCAACAGTCCTAGCTTTGGTCTGAAATGCGATGCTTTCCATTATTCTGCGGCAACTCTTTTCCGGATTTCCTTACTTTCAAACTCGCCAATTCCCATGAACTCAAGTTCATTGCGCAGATGCTTTAGTAACGCCACACCAAGTGTTATTGGCACAGCATTCCCGATTTGTTTGCCTGCAGCGATCAAACCACCTTGAAACACCACATTATCAGGGAAGGTTTGGATTCTCGCTGCTTGACGGAGTGTAATTCCGTGATTCTCCGTCGGGTGCACAAAACGGCCTTTGGACGGATTGATACATGCGGTCGTCATTGTGGGAGCGGGGCTAGCTGGGTCTATTCTACCGTAAACATCTTTGTGGCCATCGTGGTTTTCGTGGCAGGGAAGAAGGCGGTTGGAATCCTTTCTACTACCGCCATTGTGAGGGGTACTTGCGAAGGCCCGAACTAACTCTGCGGAATGGTTCATGTGGACATTGTTCGGATCACTGCTGCCTGCGGGTGAGAAGGCGCTCGAACAGTCATTCCAAGGAAGCAACTCATTCGCGTCTTCTGTGTACTTTGGATTCACATGTGTCGGGGCCGGAGGCCAATTCAGACCGTCGCGAATTTGGTCTTTGCGGATACCAAGGATGAACACTCGTTTACGCCGTTGAGGCACACCAAAATCCCGAGCGTCCAACACTTCCGGGGCCCGGACTTCATAGCCAGCCTCCTTACCGGCCTCATAGAACTCTTCCAGGTACTCTTTATGTCGATCCCAGAGCATTCCGGGGACGTTCTCCATTAAAAAGGCTTTTGGTTTGAACGCTGCGACGAATTCAAAATATGTATTGATCAGCTTGTTGCGCTCGTCGCCAACTCCGGCGTCCTTGATGCGATGTGTCGAAAAACCTTGGCAGGGAGGTCCTCCGAGGACCAAGTCGCATTCGTCGGGCCCTTGAAAGATCTCTGACGCAAGAGCCTGTGGATCGAGGCAGAGAATGTCTTCATTGAGGACTCTGCAAGGTTCGCTCTGGAACTTTCCTATATTGTCAGAAAGCGTTCTGGAGGCATGTTTGTCGTTCTCGATAGCCAGGCGTACCGAGAATCCTGATTGGGCCGCTGCCAACGAGAATCCGCCTGCACCAGCAAAAAGATCTATGCAACTATATATTTTTTCGACTTGATCTACCAACCCGCAGCGCCCCGGCAATTTTTTCCACTTTGAAGCAATGCGATGGACATGTCGATAGGCCCGGCGCCTCAAAATCGAGTGCTCGGCGAAGAGATGATGCCGGCCTAACCTGGCTGGGTCAACCGGACCTCTGGCTTCCTTTGAGTGCGAGGGGAAGTGCTAGCGATCTCGGTTCAACGAGATGACGACGCTTCGAAGGCATCACAGCAAGTGCGGCGACAGCCTCAACGCCTGCTCGGGCGTCACTGCCGCAGTTCGCTAAGTACATCGACCCTTTCCAACGCACGTCGTAGTGCGCTGTTCGAAACCCTCACATAGATCTCGGTGGTCCTGAGGCTGGCGTGCCCGAGCAAGGCCTGGACCATCCGGATGTCGATTCCCTCCTCGATCAGCAGCGTCGCGGCGGAGTGCCGGAACCGGTGCGGGGTCAAGTGCGGCTCGATCCCGAGGCGCCTGGACAACGCCCGCAGCCGCTTGCGGAACGTGGCCGAGCGGAGCCGACGACCTTCCGTGTTCAGAAACAGGGGCGCCGCGAGAGAGTCCTCGTTGCAACGCACCTCACAATGTCGCCGGAACTCCTCCTGCAGCTCGCGATTTGGTACAAAGACGATGCGCTCCCTGCTTCCTTTGCCATTCACGAGGATTTGGCCCCCGTCGGGCGAGACATCGCGGATCTTCAGGTTGGTGAGTTCACTGATCCGCAGCCCTGTGACGATCAGCAGCTTGATGATCAGGACCGTGACGGCATTCTGCGAAGTTGGCGCCGTGTCATCTGCGCTTGGCTTCGACCGCACAGCGATGGGGCCGTCACCGGCTTGGAGAACCGCTCTGAGGGTGTCGCGATCGATCGGACGCGGCAGGCGTCGCGGGATCCTTACGGAGATGCGGACATCGGCAAATGGGGAGGGCAGGGCGCTGTTCCGATCTTCGCTCCAGGCAAAGTAGGACTTGAGCGTTACGAGCCGCCGCTCGATGGTCGCGGGCTTGGCGCCCAACGCGTCACGCAGATGCCGGTGGTAGGCGAGGATGTCGTCCTTCGACAACGGGTCGCTGAGACGGTGGGTCGCGGTGAAGCGGGCGAAGGTGCGCAGATCCTGGGCATAGGCCCGCAAGGTGTGATGTCCGACGCCGCGCTCATCGCGGCAGGCGTTGACGAAGGTTCTGTGGTCGAGGCGAGGCATGCTGAACTCCTATGTTGGGATTCGGCAAGTTCAACACAGGTGGTTCAGGCTCCGAAATCGCCCGACCAAGCGGTAACGATAATGGCCCGCCTTGTTGCGACCGATATGAGGCCGCGCCTTAGTGGAAATCCCGGCTCGGAAACAGCTTCTTGGCCTGTTCGCGCGGATGCCGGACGGTTGATCCGCCGCCACTACGCGTGGGTTGGTGCGCTGCCTCGGCCTGACGATCGTCTGCGTCGGTGGCCGGCCGCCCAAGGCTTGAGAGCATCGGCGAGATGTCCTCGATCCTCTCGGCAACCACATGAACGACCTGTCCTTCGCGTTCGATCCTGCCGGTAACACGCAGGAGCCGCCCGGCGATCACCGCCTTGCGGAAGGTTTCGTAGACCCGGCTCCAGACCACCACGTTGGACACGCCGGTCTCGTCCTCGAGCGTCAGGAAGATCACGCCCGATGCCGTGCCGGGCCGTTGCCGCGTGATGACGAGACCCGTCACGGTGATGCGCCCTGTGGCCCGATCCAGCCGTTCATGCGGCAGGCTTTCCGGCAGGCGCGGCCGCAGCAGTTCCATCGGATGGGCGCGCAGGGAGAGCCGAAGCGCCAGATAATCCTCGATCACCTCCTGGCCCAGCGTCATCGCCGGCAGCGCAACTTCCGGTTCCGCTCCACCTTCACCGTCAGCGCCGAAGAGGGGCAGGGGTTTCGGCCCTCGCAAGGCCCGGGCAGCCCAGAGCGCATCGCGTCGATTGAGACCGAGCGAGGCGAAGGCATCCCCTTCTGCCAGCCGTTCCAGCGCGTCCGGTCTGACACCGGCCCGGCGCCAGAGGCTCTCTACATCGGGATATCCATTGCCGCGAGCGGCCTCGATCCAGATCGCATCCTCCTCCCGCATCCCCTTGATCTGCCTAAACCCGAGTCGCAGCGCCAGTGCCCCGTCGCCGCGTGGCTCCAGGGTGCAGTCCCAGGCCGAATGATTGACCGAGACGGCCCGGATCTCGACGCCGTGCTCACGCGCGTCGCGGACGAGTTGCGCCGGGGCGTAGAAACCCATCGGCTGGCTGTTCAGCAGCGCGCAGGTGAAGACCGCGGGATGATGGCGCTTCAGCCAGGCCGAGATATAGACCAGCCGCGCAAAGCTCGCCGCATGGCTTTCGGGGAAGCCATAGCTGCCGAAGCCTTCGATCTGGGCGAAGCATCGCTCCGCGAACCCCGCCTCGTAGCCGCGGGCCAACATGCCCGAGATGAACCGCTCACGGAATGCGCCGATGGTTCCCATCCGCTTGAAGGTCGCAAGAGAGCGGCGCAGCCGGTCGGCCTCGGCCGCCGAGAAACCGGCCGCGACCACCGCGATCTGCATCGCCTGTTCCTGGAAGAGGGGGACGCCATAGGTGCGCCCCAGCACCTCCATCATGGCAGGTCCGAGATCCTCGACCTTCTCCTTGCCCTGGCGGCGGTTGATGAAGGGATGAACCATGCCGCCCTGGATCGGGCCGGGGCGGATGATTGCGACCTCGCAGACCAGATCGTAGAATTTCCGCGGCTGCATGCGCGGCAGGAAGTTGAGCTGCGCCCGGCTCTCGACCTGAAACACTCCGACCGCATCGGCCTTGCAGAGCATATCGTAGACCACCGGATCCTCGGGCGGGACATTGGCAAGGGTCAGCTGCAGGTGACGGTGATCCTCCAGCAGCCCAAAGGCCTTGCGGATGCAGGTCAACATGCCAAGCGCCAGCACATCGACCTTCAGGAGCCCGAGCGCGTCGATATCGTCCTTGTCCCACTCGATGACAGTGCGATCCTCCATCGCGGCGTTCTCGATTGGGCAGAGCTCGTCGAGCCGGCCATGGGTGATGACGAAGCCGCCGACATGCTGGCTCAGATGCCGAGGGAAGCCGGTGATCTCGCCGATCAGCTTCGCCGCCAGCGCCACACGCCCGTCCGCCGGATCGATCCCGGCATCGCGCATCCGGTCCTCGCCCGGTGCACTGGACGACCAGCCCCAGATCTGACCCGAGAGCCGGGCGATCACGTCCTGGCTCAGCCCCATGACTTTGCCGACTTCGCGGATCGCGGCGCGTGAACGGAAATGGATCACGGTCGCGGTCAGCCCGGCGCGATGCCGACCATATTGCTCGTAGATCCACTGGATCACTTCCTCGCGCCGCTCGTGCTCGAAATCCACGTCGATATCCGGCGGCTCGCCGCGTTCCTTCGAGATGAAGCGTTCGAAGATCAGGGTGATGCTCTCGGGAGGCACCTCGGTCACGCCAAGCAGGTAGCACACGACCGAATTGGCGGCCGACCCGCGGCCCTGGCAGAGAATGCCCTTCGAGCGCGCGAAAGCCACGATGTCATGGACCGTCAGGAAATATGGCGCATAGCCCATCTCGCCGATGAGCTTCAGTTCCTTGTCGACCCGCGTGACGATCCGGGCAGGCGGCCCCTCGGGATAGCGCCAATGCAGCCCCTCCCGCGACAACCGTTCGAGCCGCGCCTGCGCCGGCTCGCCGTCCCGCGCTTCGTCGGGATATTGATAGCGCAGATCGTCCAGCCGGAAGGCGCAGCGGTCGGCGATCTCCAGTGTCCGCCGGATCGCCGCCGGATAGCGATGGAACATCCGCGCCATTTCGCTCGGGGATTTGAGCCGGTGCTCGCCATTGGTCAGCCGGCGCTCGCCGATCGTGTCGATCGTGCAGCCCTCGCGCAGGCAAGTCAGGACATCGGCGAGCGGACGCCTGGACGAGCGATGCATCATCACCTCGCCGAGGGCCACAAGCGGCAGGCCGGTGTCCTGGGCGATCCGGGCCAGTTGGTCGAGGCGCAAAGGGTCTCGTCCGTCATAGCGCGGTGCCGCGCCAAGAAAGCACTGGCCGGGGAAGGTGCGCAGCATGTGCCGCAGGTCGCTGGCAGCCGCCCGGGCCGGGTGCTCCATCGGGTCGGGCGGCAGCGCGATCAGCACCATGCCCTCGCCCCAATCCAGCAGATCCTTGCGCGTCAGATGGCAGTCGCCTTTCGTGGCTCGCCGCTTGCCGAGGGACAGGAGCCGGGTCAGCCGCGACCAGGCCGCGATATCTGTGGGCAAGGCGAGCCAGTCGACCGGACTGTCGGTCAGCACGATCCGGGCGCCAGGGATCAGCTTCGGCAACACCATGTCCGGCGGAATTCGGGGCGCATCGCCTGCCGGCATGTGCTGCATCGTCTGGCGGCTGGAATGATCGGTCACCTGCCGGGATCGGATCGCCGGACCGGCCTCGGCCCCGTCGCTCGCTGCACGGGCCTCCTCGCGCAGTCGTGCCAGCTCCTTCAGGGCGGAGTAAGCCCGCACCACGCCCGCCACCGAGTTGCGGTCGGTGATGGCGATGGCCTTCAGGCCCAGTTCGGCAGCCCGCGTGACCAGCTCCTCGGGATGCGAGGCCCCGGTCAGGAAGGTGAAATTGCTTGTCACGCAGAGCTCCGCATAGCCGGTCATGCGAACTCTCCCTGTGCGAACCAGCTCTGCGCGGGCCAGGCCGGCGCCTGCGGCGTGTGGTAGAGCCAGAGCCGTGCGCCCTCGCGGGTCTCCACCCGCCAGTAGTCGCGCAGACCCGAGCGCCAGGCCGGATCGTCGAACCACCATTCCGGCGCGATCCGCTCCGGTCCGTCCGCACGCAGGGTGGTGAAAGACATGCGCCGCCAGGCGAACCGGGCTGGAGGATGTCCGGGCTGGCCCAGCCCCTTCGTGGTGACCGGCTCAGGCGGAAAGATGATGATCGGCCGATCCGGTCCACGATGCGGTGGTGAAGGTTCCGCCGCGCTGTAGGCGGCGGGTGTCACGAGAAAGCTCCGCTCGGGGATCTTGCTGGTGGCAGGCAGGAGCCGCAGAACCTGGTCGAAGCCCAGCCGGTTGCCGAGCCGGGAGAAGAGGTCGGCCAGCGCGTCCTCCCGGGCTATCGTTCGGGGTCCGCCGATCTGCTCGGGTGGCAAGTCCTCGGTCACATGGGCGACGAGGCGCATCGCCTCGATCCCGAACCCGGCTTCGACCTCCGACACGCCTTTCTTGAAGAGCGCGGCAATGCGCTCGGGATCACGCATCGGCCGGGCCAGCCCGATCTCGACCTGCGCGGTCTCCCGGTCGACCCGGTGCAACTCGAGCCGCAGCCGCCGTGCGCCACGATGATGTTGGGCCAGTGTGCTGCAGAGCCGGTCGAGCAGGCGTGCGAGGCCCGACATGACGTCGGCCTCAAGACCGATGGGGTCCGGCATGGTCATCCGCACCCCGAAATACGGCGCGTCCGCCTCCGGGGAGACCGGCTCAGGCTGAAGGCCGAGCGCCTGATCGAGCCGCAGCACGAGCCCCGAACCGAACCGTCGCGCGAGCGGCGCCCGCGGCAGATCGATGAGATCGCCGATCCTGTTCAGTCCCATCCGGGCGAGCCCTTCCGCCACATCGCTCCCGATCCTCAGCGCCGAGACCGGCAGGCCGGCGATCCCCTCCTTCGCTGCGCCCTCGGGCAGGATGCCGCCGCCATGGCGAGCGAGCGCTTGGGCTGCGCCACGGGTTTCGGCGATGGCGCTCGAGAGGGTCAGGCCGACGCGCTCCAGCCGCGCATGAAGGTCGGCGCGCATTTCGGCCTCGCCGCCGAAGAGATGCGGCACGCCGGAGATATCGGCGATAAGCCCGTCCGGGCCGTCCCGCGCCACCATCGGGGAATAGCGCCCCGCCCACCGTCTGAGGCCTGCCAGTGCGGCTGCTTCGCGTGCAAGATCGGCGGGCCGGGTGATCAGCTCGGGGCAGATGGCGCGGGCATCGGCCGCCGCCATGCCGGGATGCAGTCCGCGCGTCTCGGCGGCCTGGTTCAGACAATGCACATGATCGGCATTCCCTGACCTGTGGATCAGAGCGAACGGTCCCTCAACGGGACGTCTCCGCAGACTCGTGTCGCTTGCCAGCCGCGGAAACCGGATGGACAGCAGCCGTCTTGCCATTCCAATGCACAGCCCAGGTTCCCAATGTTCCCTTTTTGTTCTTACTAAGGGCCCATTGATGCAGAGTCGAGTCCCGTCGTTCCGACGCATTCGGTGCGCAATGCCACCGCGTTTCGGCTGCGTTGCTGCCCTGGCCTTCGCGGATCAGCATGAGTCCGGTGGTTCGACCGGCTTCCGCGGCCAGCTGCAGGCGTCGCCCGGCGATCAGGGAGAGGGGCTTTTCCGGCTCCGCGATCACCAGTCCGACGCCTTCAGAGCGCAGCGCTTCCTCGGTGGCCCAGAGCAGGTCGGTCTCGTTCGCGGGACGGATGAGATGCAGCCGCTCCCCGACGCCTCCGGGCAGACCCCGGAGCATCGGCTGGTGCGGGGCATGCCCGGGAATGATCCAGATCAGGGCCTCGGCGTGTCGGGCGGCTTGCAGCAGGGCGAAGCTGCGCCGGCCTGGACCTTCGGCCTCATGGACCCGGTGCCGGGCCAGGGCAAAGAGCTCGCTCGGAGCCGGATCAAACCGCATCCTCGCGCACCCCCTCGGCAACGATCTTCAGCATCCCGTCCGGGAGGGGACGCTGGAGCTTCAGGGCCTCCTCGGCCGGCGCGGTCAGCCAGTGCCGCCATTCCTCGGGCTGCGTGAGGATGACGGGCATAGCTTTGGGGTGGATCGGCGCCACCTCGGCATTGGGCGGGCAGGTCAGGAAACCGAAGATCTCCGCCGTCACCTCGCCTTCCTTCAGTTTGCGCACCGAGGTCCATGTCGTTCGCAGCCCGGCGAAGAAGGCGAGCGGCCGATCTTCGTCCAAAGCGAACCAGACCGGCGAATTGCGCGGCGCACCCCGGCGCCCGTCGATCTCTGAAAAGCTGGTGAAGGGCACGAGGCAACGATGTTCGACACCGAGCCAGCGCCGCCAATGAGGAGAGCCGACATTGCGGATATTGGTGACACCCTTGTCGGTGCGCTTGCCTTCGAGAAACTTCGCAGGGGTCGGCATGCCCCAACGGGCCATGGCCAGCTGCCATGCTGCGCTTTCGCCATGTCGGATGATCGGTGCCGGATAATCGGGCCAGATGCCAGGTTGAGGCGGCAGGTTACCGGTGCTGTCTACAAGTTCCTCATCCCCCTCGACCATGTCGTCGAATAGGTGGCGCATTGCGTCCTGGCTCTTGGTCTGGGAGTAGAGATTGCACATCTGCGGTACGCTCGGGAATCGGAACAGGGTTTCGATTGAGAACAATGACAGAACATGCGGCTGCTGGAAAGTGCGGCGGAGTTAGCCAGCGCCAACGTCACGAGTAAGGGCGACACAAAAGGTGGCTTACGCAATGCACCTTTCAGAGGTCTGTTCTTGGCGCAGTAAATATCAAGGTAAGATCTTGGCCCCTCCTGCCCGTTGGTCAGGACCGCGCCCTACTCGGTCGGCTGCATGCAGCCGACCTCCCCGAGCTGAAACGCCGCCTCTCCCTGCGACGTGCTGCTGGCCGTGCAGTCTCCTCCGGAGCCAGCCCGGCCAGCCGTCGCATGGTCGTGGCAACGCTTCATCTCGGCCATTCGGTAACGGTCGCTGGGGCGGGCGTGTGACATCAGTGATCACGTACCTCGCGTCTCTGCCAGTGTTGTTCCTGACTTTGCCGGACATGCTGTCCCGCCCCATCATCGTGTGTCGCAAACGATGGTCGACGAGCGCAGGATCGCATTGGCCGCAGCCGGCAGAGGGCCGGTGATGGTCATGATGCACGGATCGCATAATATCGGGCTGCCGTAGAGGTTCCGTACGAAATCCGGGCGAGCCGAGCACGGTATCGATGCTTCGACGGTCTCCCTGCTGCTCTTCCAGACAACACACATCGCGTTGCCACGGGACCCAGCCGTCGCGTCACATGAGACAGGGTCAGGCAAAGCTCTGGCTCGTCCGTGTTCGGATCGGAGCAAGAGGACAGAGAAGACACCGCACTCCGCAGATTCTCTGGCGGCTGTCCACCCACCTTCCTTCGCGGCCACCGCACTTCTCCCTTTGTCTGAGTTGCATGACATGCTGGTCGCAGCTGTCGCCCCCGCCACAAAGGTTGTCGCCGGTCTTTTTCCCCTGACCCACCAAAGAACAGGGGTGGGTCATTCCTCGCGAGGCAAAAAGACCGGCGCCTGCCCCTCTCCGCTGCGCTTCGCCTTCGGTGTGGCCGGGCCTTGGCCAGTTGCAAGGTGACCATCATTGCAACGCAAACAAGGAGAAGAGCAATGACCACGAACTGCATCAAATTCACCAGCGCCGACATCGAATCCGCCAAGGGCGTCGGCTCCATCTCGACCCTGACCTTCGACCTCGACATCACGGTCGAACCTATCGCCAGCGCGAACCCGATGGCCCCCACGCACCGCGTCCTCGGCCGCTCCCCGCGCGGCAAGCTGGTCGAGTGCGGTGGCATCTGGAAGAAGCAGAACAAGGAGACCGGCGCCGACTACTACACCCTGACGATCCGCGACCACGGCTTCAACGCCAACCTCGGCAAGGCCGCGAACCAGGACGATCTGTCCCTGCAGGCCGTCATC
>NZ_JBGFGP010000046.1:0-2321 GCF_041224545.1 Sedimentitalea sp. XS_ASV28
TCCTGCAGGATAGCCTTGGCCTTCTCGCTCTTGTGGACGGCCAGATTGTCGAGGAATGAGGAGGGTTAGAAAACGATCCGGTGGATCGTTTTCCCGACGAATGACGTCGCCCGGTTGCAGGGTCGGGGCGAGCTGGGTCTCAACATAGGCATCGAAGATTGCGCGCGTCATGGCGCCATCGATGACCCAGGGTGCCTTCAGGCCATCATGGCGCAGACCCGCGATGAAGGCCTGTGTTGTCCAATGCCTGAACGGGGCCTCGGCTCGCAGCCGGTCGCCACGCCTCGCCCGACCGCGCAGACGGGCCGTTTTCGTGGTGGTCGCAGTCTCGTCGATGAACATCACTTGTGGGGTCTGCGCCAAAGCCCCAAGCGACAGCGACAGGCTGCCCGCACCAAAGCCCAGAACGATGACGCAGACCGCCCCGGTCGAGGCCCCTGCCGAGACGCTCAGCACGAAAGACTCGGCCAGCGGGTTGCGCAACAGTGCCTGCAGGATTTCCCCGCAGATCGCCAGCTCCGCCGCCGCGAGCGCCGCGATCAGGGCGCGGCTTAGGCGCAGGTTCCAGACAACGCTTTGTTCGATGGGCACAATATCGGCGCCGGTCAGGCCCAGTTCATTGGCGACGGACAGGAAGACTGTCCGCAAAGCGATGTTATAATCGCCAATCGCCAATCGCCGTCGCGGCGGCGAAGATCAGGATGATCAGAGACAGGCAGAGGAAGAGGGCGAGCCGCACGGCGCCTCCCTCTGACGTGTCGAAGGTCTTCACGGAAGATCGAGCGCATTCAATTGTTCGGCCACCTGCTCGGCATCGTAAAGGGTGCGGATGCTGGGGTTCATCGCTGCGCCGTTTATCACAACGATCCGACCGTTTCTGACCGCATCCATCTCGCTGACGGTGGGGTCAGAAGTCAGGAAGTCGATCTTGTTTTCAGCGGTGTCCAGCTCCCACCGGTTGCGATCCACCTGGGCCGCGAAGAAGATCGTCGGGTTGGCGGCCATGATGCCTTCCCAGCCCCCGGCTGGCCAGTCCACTTCTGTCTTGATGGCGTTGGAGGCTCCAAGGATGTCGGTGATATAGCCCGACGGGCCATTGCCGCCCCCGAGATAGGCATCATCGGCGGGTGACGCGCTGGAGAACCAGAGGAGGAAGGAAAGATCCCCGTTCGCCGCGAATTGTTCGCGCAGCGCCACTTCGCGCAATTTGAAATCCTTGATCAGTGCTTGCCTGCGGTCAGCGACGTCAAAGAGCCGGGAGAGGTCCTTAATCTCCTTGTAAAGCAGGTTCATGCTCCACATTTCATCACGCGAGTCGTAAGCATCGTTCGCGTCCAGCGACTTAGAACAGGCGCTTGGCGACAGGTATGTCGGAATGCCAAGAATTTCAAAATCGGACCTCTTGACGACCTTGCTGTCGGGGCCAAGCAAGGTCGTCAACATTGCCGCCACGAAGTCGGGCTGCGTCGACAGCACCGTTTCAGGCGTTTGGAATTCAACGGTGAGCAATTCCACCTTGTCGTTGGCGTCCGCCAGTTCAGGCAGCACGGAATTGAGCCAGAAGGCCGTGGCGGCCATCCTGTCTTCGAGACCCAGCAACAACATGATTTCGGCGCTGTTTTGTCCCAGAGCCAAGGCGTTCTGCGGCGCCTGCTCGAAGGTGACCGACTGGCCGCAGTTTTCGATGGTCAAGGGGTAGTCCGTCTGCGCCTGAACGGCAGCTGCTGACAACGCCAAAGCGATTGAAAATGCAGCGGGGTAGGTGGTGCTCGTCGAAGAGATCTCTTGCTTGAGTTGTTTTGTCGGAAATCGGGTGCAGGCTTCCTTCCGCACGTACAAGAGTACTTTTGTCGCGATTTCATCAACATTCTAAAACCGCAACGGGATGCCATCGAACCCAAGGGAATTGCCAAGTTGTTGAGCATTGGATTTGAAAGGTCTTGGCTGGATATATCACGCCGTCATCTGAGCGGCATGGTCTGTCCAGAGACAGAGAACATTTGCCCTGGCATGGTGATAGGAAATGGCGGTCAGTTTGTGACGTCGAGAGCTGAAGACGGTATTGATCTGGTCATGCGCGACCACGAAACGGTGTGCCTGTCTGGTCGATTTGAACCGGACCATGATTTTTCTCGTCGTCGCGTTGGCCTGTGACTACCCTCAATCCTGTTGTTGAGGCCCTTATGCGCGCGATGGTCAGCATCCGGCGCTTGATGGGCAATCGGCTTGATGTAGCTGCGCAGTTTGTCTGTAACGAAGACCCTTGGTTGGCCGAATTGCGCGATCAGCCTCGCCATGAAGCGCTTGGCAGCTTTGTCATT
>NZ_JBGFGP010000048.1:0-309 GCF_041224545.1 Sedimentitalea sp. XS_ASV28
GAAGAGTTCGGCAAGTGGTCGTCGGTCTATCGCCAGTTCCGGCGCTGGACGCTGGCCGGGCTCTGGGAGCAGATCATGGACGCACTGAACGAAAGTCGGCTGGTTCCCGATGCCCTGCAACTGATAGACAGCACCGTAGTTCGCGCCCATCATCAGGCAGCGGGCGCGAAAGGGGGACTCCGCGACAGGGTTTCGGCCGTTCAAGGGGTGGCTTCACGACCAAGATCCACCTCCGCGTTAACGGCGTCGGCCTGCCCATGAGGTCGGAGATCACGCCGGGGCAGACATCGGACTACCGGGGCTTCGATC
>NZ_JBGFGP010000092.1:0-56368 GCF_041224545.1 Sedimentitalea sp. XS_ASV28
GCCACTGCAAGCGCGCCGAGCGCTTGAGCAATTTGAGGGCTCCGCGCCCGGCGCGCTTGCCCAAACCGAAACCCATGATTATCAAGATCAAACCCGCAGACTCTCGTTATGAACGAGGGACCGAAGGGGGGCAGGTCAGGATCAACGGTCGAGCGCATCGCGCAGGCGGTAGTATTGGATACCCAGACCGCCGTAGAGTCGCTGCAGCGCATGGAAGGGTAGGGTCGGAATGGTCGGGCTCGGCGGGATGGGAAGGGGCGTGCCCTTTGTAAAGTGGGCTGCCATCACCTTGCCGAGCGATACCGACAACGCGACGCCGCGACCGTTGAAGCCGGTCGCCGCCAGCAGCCCTGCTGCCGGGATGCAAAGGCGGATGCGGTGATCGGGGGTCATGCCCACCCGCCCGAACCAGCGTTGCGTGATCTCGAAACGCGCTTCGAAAAGTTTCGCGAGCTCGGCCTCGATCCGGGCGAAGGCGTCCGCATCCCGGGGGTCGGCAAAGCTGCCACGCCCACCCAGCATCAGGCGATTCTGCGGACCGATGCGGAAATACGTGCCGACCCGGCGTGCTTCGGAGACCACCTCGCCGCCGGGGAGTATGCGTGCCAGTTGCTCGGCGCTGAGCGGTGCGGTTGCGACCTGGAAGCTGTTGGCTTGCACCGTCGCCCGCGCAAGCCTTGGTTCGAGAGAGGCAGGCGTGTAGACATTGCTGGCAAGTATCGCCCGCTCTGCTGTGACCTGCGCGCCGCCAGGAAGCCGCGCCTGCCAGTAGCCGCCGCTCGGGACCAGCCGAGCGACGGGCGTTTGGCCAAAGATCCGCGCGCCCGCCGCTTCGGCGGCCTGCGCCAGACCGCGCGCAAGCTTTATCGGGTGAATTCGTCCGGCACGCGGATCGCGCCAGCCGCCGAGGAATCCACGTGCTCCGGTCACACGCGCCATTGCTTCAGCGTCGAGCCAGTCGGCGGCGACGCCACGCGCTTGCCATTGTCGCATGCGGGCCTGCAGGACAGGCAGATGCACCTGGCGGTTTCCTGCCTGAATCCAGCCGCTCTGCACCGCGTCGCACGCGATTCCCAGCCGCGCCACCAGGGCAAAGAGCGTGTCTGCGGTTTCACCGGCAAAGGCGGTTGCCTCGGGTCCCCAGAGCCGGTCAAGCGTGTCGGGGTCATCCTTCAATCCGGGGATCACCTGCCCCCCGTTTCGCCCCGACGCACCGAAACCCGGCTCCTGTGCTTCGAGCAGCACGACATCCGTGCCGGCCTCGGCCAGGTGCAGCGCCGCCGAAAGCCCCTGAAAACCACCGCCGATCACAAGTACATCGCAGCGCAGGCTTTCCTTGAGCGGTGTCGAGGTCGGTGCCGCGGGGGCGGTGTCGGCCCATATGGATTGGAACGCCATTTCGGACTCCGCTCAGACGGGGTGAGTGACGCGTCGCAGAAAATCCTGCGTACGCGGATGCTTTGGCTTCGACAGTACCTCTTCGGCACTGCCATGTTCGGCGATGCGCCCCTGATCGAGGAAGATCACACCATCGGCGACCTCACGCGCGAACTGGATTTCATGTGTGACAATCAGCATGGTCATGTGCTCTTGCGCCAGGTCTCGCAGAACCGACAGCACCTCGCCGACCATCTCGGGGTCAAGCGCCGATGTCGGCTCGTCGAGCAGTATGGCGTCAGGTTGCATGGCCAATGCGCGGGCGATCGCGACGCGCTGCTGCTGCCCGCCGGACAGGGCCGACGGGTAGAAATCCATTTTATCGGCCAGCCCGACGCGGCTCAGGTGCTGTTCCGCACGGGCGCGCACGTCGTCACGGTTCTGTCCCAGCACGTGCAGAGGCCCCTCCATGACATTCTGTAGCGCGGTCATGTGCGGGAACAGGTTGAATCGCTGGAAAACCATGGAAACCCGCGCCCGGATTGCATGTATCGAGGCGGCGCGGGCGTCGACAGTGGTGCCGTCGATGCTGATCCGGCCGGACTGATATTCCTCCAGCCCGTTGACACAACGCAACATGGTCGACTTGCCCGAACCCGAGGCCCCGATCAGGCACATGACCTGCCCCTTGTCGACCTCGGCATCTATGCCTTTGAGAACTTCGTGTTTGCCAAAGGACTTGTGTACATTTTCGAAACGGATCATGTCGCGGTTTCCAGCTTGAGTTCGACACGGCGCATCAAAATATTCAGCGGGATCGTCAGGCACAGGTAAAGCGCCGCGACCATCGTAAAGACGGTCATGTTGTCGAATGTCGAGGAGGCCAGCATCTTGCCCTGCATGGTCAGCTCGGCAACCGAAATCACGGATACCTGGCTACTGTCCTTGAGCAACATCACCATGTTGTTGCCGTAAGGCGGCAGGGCGATGCGGAAGGCCTGGGGCAGCACGATGCGCCGCATCATCTTGCCGTGTTTCATGCCGATGGATTTTGCCGCTTCGACCTGTCCACGGTCCACTGCCTCGATCCCGCCACGGAAAGTTTCGCCGATATAGCAAGAATAAGTCAGCGCCAGCCCCACGACTCCGGCCTGAAAGGCGGTCAGGTCCAGACCGAGCTCGGGCATGACGAAATAGATGTAAAAAAGCACGACGAGGATCGGGATGCCGCGAAGGAATTCGACGATATAGCGCGCAGGCAGGCTCAGCCAGCGGCTGCCGGAACTGCGCATCAGCGCCCAGACCAGCCCCAGCGCCGAGGCGAGAACAAGCGAGAGCAGGGTCACGGCAACGGTCTGCCAGAGCCCGGTCAAAAGCAGCGGCAAGTAATCCTGGATACGCTCGGAAAGGGGCGACATGGGCGTCTCCTGTCAGAAAATCATGGGCCCGGAATGATGTCCGGACCCGATAGGTGCCGCGAGGGAATCAGAGGCCGTACTTACCAAAAATCTCGGCCAGTTCTCCGCTCTTCTCCATCTCGGCGATGGATGCGTTCACCTTGTCCAGAAGTTCCGGGTTCTCCTTTGACACGGCCAACGCGACCTCGCCCACGCCCGTCGCGGTGTAGCCCTCGACCAGCTTCACCCCGAAATTCGGATTCTGAGCGATCTGGTAGGCTATGATTGGTCTGTCGCCGAAACCTGCCTTGATCCGACCGAGCTGCACGTCACGCATGATGTCGACCAGGCTGTCGTAAAGCTTCACTTCGCTGAAGATTCCTCTGGCCTGGAGCTGGTCCGCGAAGGTGGTGCCGATCTGCGCCCCAACGACCTCGCCGGCGAAATCGTCAATCTGATAAGTGCCCTCGTCATCCGCCTTGACGAAGGCCGCATCTCCGTAACTGTAGACGGGAGTTGAAAAATTCACGACCTCCTTGCGCTTGTCGGTGGCGAACATGCCCGCCGAGATGATGTCGATCTTGCCGGTCTGGAGTGCAGGAATCAGCGCGGAAAACTGTGTGACCGCAAAATCCGGCGTCATATTCAGATCTTCCGCGATGGCAGCGGCCAGGTCGACCAGGGCGCCTGTCGGTTTTTGCGTGCCGGTGTCGATGAAGGTGAACGGCACGCCGGTGGTGGTGACGCCAACGGTCAGGTCCTCGGCCTGGGACTGAGCGGCGCAAAGCACGAGCGCCCCGGCAATGGCAAGTGAACGGAGTTTCATCGGCAATCTTCCCTGTGTCATGCGTCACGCTTGACGCCGAAGCGGGTGACGCGGTTCAAATCTACCCTTCACGATATTGAAGAAATGGCTGGATGCAACAAGAATTGGTGAATATCTTCATTTAAGTGAAGATATTTGGTTGAACCCGGTTTCCAATCGTCTTTTCTTCAGATTACGGGTAAGCAGGAAGAGACGGAGGGAAAATGTCGCCCACCCGCGTTTACAGAGATGAAGAATCGCCGATGACCGCAGCCGAAAATGAAGCCAAGCTGTTTTCCGACCCGATGAGCGATACGGATGACACATCGTTGGGGGAGGCTGTGCGGCAGGCGCGCAAAGGGCGCGGACTGTCGTTGCAAACCGTCGCGGAGGGTGTCGGCATCTCGACCGGGTTGCTGAGCCAGATCGAGCGCGGCATCTCCTCGCCATCGATTCGCAACCTCAGGGCAATCTGCGAAGTGATCGGTATTCCTTTCCTGTCGCTTTTTGCCGACACCGACCGCACTGATCGCGAGACCGGGATCATCGTCCGTGAAGGGCGTCGGCGTACCGTCGACTTCGGCGACAAGGGCATGGTGAAGTCCTTTCTGACCGCACATGACGATGGCGCTTTGCAGGTCATGGAGATCGTCCTCGATCCTGGCGGCAACTCCGGGGACGAGGCCTATGCCCACGAAGGCGAGGAATGTGGTGTGGTGCTGTGCGGAAAGCTCGAATTGTGGGTCGAGGATGACCGGTTCGTGCTGAACGAAGGCGATGCCTTTCACTTTGAAAGCCGCAGACCGCATCGCTTCCGAAATCTCGGCAAAGAGCAGAGCCGGGTGCTATGGGTGACGACGCCGCCCGTCTGGTAGAGCGCCCGACAGTGCTGTCACGTCAACCCGTGGAACATTCGCATTCTCCGGCCGACCGTATGTCAACCGACCTTTGCGGCATCATTCGACACCACGAATGCATCCATGCGATCCTGGCGGATGGTGTGGCCGCGCGATGGCGGGTTGAGATTGACATGAAGCGTCTCAACCCACCCGGAGATCGGAGGCTCTGCGTCAGCATTCCCCCTTACCCCGTCACGACTCCGCGAAGGTCAGATGAACCTTGACCGACCGGCTTCGGTCGGCAGCGGCACGAAACGCTTCCGCCGCGTCTTCCAGAGGATATCGCCGCGTCACGATGGGGCGCACGTCAATGCGGCCCGCAACAATGGCTTCAACGGCATCGGCGAACTCCTCGTGAAAACGGTGGGTGCCCTGTACGCAAAGTTCCTTGGCGACCATCGCGTTGATCGGCATGGGCGTATCGCCCACGACCCCCACCTGAACCAGCACGCCTCTCGGTCGCAGGGCCGAGATGGCGCTCTTGATCGCGGGCGCGGCCGCAGAACATTCGAAAACGAGGTCGAAGTACCCCTTGTCGGCGGTATAGCGATCCATCTCGGCCCCGTCGCGATGCACGTTGATGACACGCGTCGCCCCCATTTTGCCGGCCACTTCAAGTACGGCATCATGAAGGTCCGTCACGACCACCTCTGCGGCTCCAGCTTCTGACGCGACGGCCGCACAAAGCAGGCCGATCGGGCCTGCGCCGGTCACCAGCACGCGTTTGCCCGCGATCTCGCCCGCCATTTTGGCCGCGTGCAGACAGACGGCCAGCGGCTCGGCACAGGCCACGGCACCCAGGTCCGCATCTTGGGGCAGCCTGATACATTGTTCCGCCTTCACGGTAATCCGGTCGCGAAACAGGCCCTGTTCATGCGGCAGCCGGATGGCTGAGCCATTGAAGCGCATGTTGAGGCAGTGCATTGGCAAGCCCTCGGCGCAATACGCGCAATTTCCGCAGGGGCGCGACGGATTGATCGCCACCTTGTCGCCGGCATTCAGCCCGTCAACGTTTTCGCCGACCGCGATCACCCGGCCCGAGGCTTCATGGCCGAGAATGATCGGTTCGCGCACGCGGATCGTACCGATGCCACCGTCAGACAGGTAATGCATGTCAGACCCGCAGATTCCGCCTGCGGCAAGAGCCAATTGCACCTCTCCCGCAGCGGGTTCCGCAACGTCGTCAGTTTCAATTCGCAAGTCGTTTTGTCCGTATAACCGGCAGACTCGGGTTTTCATGGATTACCTCAATTGGTCAGGAGCGACGGCAGCCACGTGGCAAGCGCCGGGACATATGACACCGCCAGCAGCACGAGGATGTTGCTCAGAAGGAAGGGCAGGATGGCAACCACCACCGGCATCAGCGGCAAACGCGCGATCCCGGCGCAAACGAACAGGCAGACACCTACCGGCGGGGTGGTCAGTCCGATCATCAGGTTCAGCACCGCGAAGGTTGCAAAATGCAAAGGCTCGATCCCGACGGCCTGGGCCAGCGACAGCAGCGGCACAAACAGGATGATCAGCGCCGCGATGGTTTCCATGAACATGCCGACAAACAGCAGCAGCAGATTGATCAGCAGGATCACCAGGAACTTGTTGTCCGTGATGCCAAGAACACCGTTAGCGATGGCCTGGGGAATGCGTTCGGACACGAGAATCCAGCCAAAGACGTTGGCAAAGCCCACCAGGGCCAGAATCCCGGCGGCCGAGGTTGCGCTTTCGACCAGAATCGCCGGGACCTTGGAAATCGGCAATTCGCGATAGATGAAGCCGCCAACGAAGAAGGCATAGACCGAGGCGACGACGGCGGTTTCGGTTGGCGTGGCGAGCCCCGACAACAGTCCGTAGATAATCAGAAAGGTCATGGCCAACGCCCAGAACGCTCCGGCAAAAGAGCGGCCGACCTCGCCCACGCCTTGCCATTCCTGGCGGGGAAAGTCGCGACGGGCCGAGATCACATAGGCCGTCACCATCATCGCGACGCCCATCAGGATGCCGGGCACGGCCCCGGCAAGAAACATCTGGCCCACCGAGATACCGGACAGCGCGCCGACGATGATCATCGGCACCGACGGCGGAATGATCGGTCCGACGGTTGACGACGCCGCCGTCACGGCCGCCGAGAAATCTGCCGGATAGCCCGCCTTCTTCATGCCCGGAATCATTACCCCGCCGATCGAGGCGGCATCGGCAACTGCGGTGCCTGTAATGCCGCCAAACAGCATCGAGGCTGCGATGTTGGTCAGACCCAGCCCGCCCTTGATCCAGCCGACCAGCGCATTGGCAAAGCGAATGATCCGACCGGTGATACCACCCTGGTTCATGAGGTTGCCGGCAAGGATGAAACCGGGAATGGACAGCAGCACGAAGACATCCATGCCCGCATACATCTTCTGTGGCATCACGACGGGCGGCGTTCCGGTCAGAAGAAGATAGGCCAGCGATGACAGTCCCAGGGTAATCGCCACCGGAATACCGAGAACCAGCCCCCCGACGAAGACAGAGAACAGAACAGCGACTTCCATTGGATCAGAGGTCCTCTTCGGGTTTGACGGGTTTGCCGTCGTCGACGCCGGTCAGCATGCCCAGTACCCTGAGCGCTGCGAAAAGCGCCAGAAACGCGAGCAACAACCAGACTGTGAGATGTATGAAATCCATCCGTACTCCAAGCGCGGGCGAGGTTTGCATCCTGCCGATGGTGACAAAGCGCCAGGCATGAGGCAGCAGGTAAAGCGCCAAACCGCCCGTCGACAGCGCCGCGACCAGTCGCAAAACCCAGGGCATGCGCCCCGGAAGGTATTCACAGACCACGTCGACATTGACGAGATCGCCGGACCGAAAGGCCAGCCCTGCGCCGAAAGCGACCGTGAACAACAGGGCATATCGGGTCAACTCTTCCGTCCAGACCGGAGCGAAACCGGTCAGCCGCCCGGTAACCTGGATCAGCACGGTGACGATCAACAGCGCAAAAGAGAGCCCCGCCCCCCATTGGGCAAGCCGGGTGATCAGGTGCATGAACTTATCAGCGCGTCGCACATCGGACCTCGGGATTTCTTCGAAAACGGGCACCCCGGCGCCAACATATGCGTGACGCCGGAGCAGCAATGTCATCAGTTCGAGAACAAACCTTCGACAATGGGTTTGATCTCATCGTTCACATTGGCGAGGACTGCATCCTTGGCAGCCGCCTGAAAGGCCGCGGCATCAACTTCTACAAAAGTCATGCCTTTTTCTTCGAGGAACGCGCGATCATCCGCGAGGCTCTTTTCAAACAACTCGCGTTCATAGGCCTGCGCGCGTGACGCGGCCTCCATCACCGCCGCTTGGTCGTCTTCGCTGAGCTTGTTCCAGGTAGATTGAGCGATCGTCAGGTAAATCCAGGACCGCACGTGATCGGTCAGATTCACGTGGCTCTGCACCTCATAGAAGCTGGCCGAACGGATCAGAGCCAGCGGGTTTTCCTGGGCTTCGATGGTGCCGTTCTGAAGCGAGGTAAACACCTCGGAAAAGGCCATCGGGCCAGGGTTCGCACCAAGCGCGGACCAGACATCGACAAAAAGCGGCACGTTCGGGACGCGCATTTTCAGCCCGTTGAGGTCATCCGGGTGCGCAATCGGTCGGTTCGACGTCAGATCGCGTGCGCCACGGGCGAAATAGGCAATGGGGCGGATCTGTACGTTGGCGACAATCTGCGCCTCAATCTCGTCGCCGACCGACCCTGATGCAAAGGCGTCCATATCCTCGATGGTCTTGAACGCATAAGGAACCGCCAGAAGCGCCGCCTTCGGAGCCCAGTTCTGGAGGCTTTCGCCGGTGATCGTCATATCGACCGTGCCCAATTGCATGCCGTTGATGAGGTCGATTTCCTTGCCGAGCGATTCATTCGGGAAAACCTCGACAGCGATACGGCCATCGGTCAGCGCGGACAGCTCTTCGCCAAATTTCACCGACGCCAGATGCCAGGGGTTGTCCTCGTTCGCCAGATGCCCCAGCTTCAGGGTCATCTCCTGTGCGGCCAGCGGCCCGGCGAGGAAAGCCGCCATTGCCGCGGCACATGCCGCGAATTTGAAGGTCGAATTCATCCGTTAACTCCTCCTTGGATGGGCGCGTTGACCGGAGAGGGCACATCCCCGTCCGGCAACTCGAAAAAACTGGTGTTGGCCGCCACGATTTGCGGCAGGTCCGACAAGACTTCGCGCAAGTGGTGGCGGATCGCGGAATTGCCCCCGGCAATATCTCCGCGCTCGATCTGGTCGACGATCTCACGGTGCTGGCCGATCAGGTTCTTAGCAGGAAACTCACCCAACGAAAGAAAGCGGACCCTGTCCATCTGGGACTTCAGGCCTTCGATCTGTTTCCACGCCCCGGCTTTGCCGGCGGCCTCGGCCAATGTGCGGTGAAACTGATCGTCAAGTTGTATGAAGGTGCCGGGCTGGCTGGAGCCGATCTCTTCCTGTTCCTGCAACTGTGCCCGCAGATCCGCAACCACCGCCGGATCGGGCGATTGCGCCAGGATCTTGACGATATCCGCTTCTATGGCCTCGCGCAGAAAGCGGGAATCCAGAACAGACACATAGCTGATGCAACTGACCAGCGTTCCCCGCTGGGGCAGAACCTTGACCAGGCCCTGATCGGCGAGGCGGATGAACGACTCGCGAACCGGCTGACGACTCACGCCATAACTGCGCGCGACCTCGGATTCGGTCAGGCGGTCGCCGGGCTTGAGATCGGCGCGAATGATCCGCTCGCGCAGGATGCGCGATATTTGCGGCACGATAGGCGTGACAGGGTCAAGTCGCGAGTTCGCAAGAGATTCAATCTGCATGATTCGCCATCCTCCGCACGCAACTTACCATACTTCCATACTAGTCAGCAATCACGAGAGGTGATATTGGATCCGCCAACGCGACTCGGGAGGGCAAGATGAAACAGACGTGGCGCTGGTTTGGTCCGCAGGACCTCGTTTCCACCGACGATGTGGCACAGGCGGGGGCCGAAGGGATCGTTTCGGCACTGCACCACGTGCCGACCGGCGATGTCTGGTCGCCCGAAGAAATCCGCAAACGTCAGGATGAAATTGCACTGCTGCGCGATGGTGCGCCATCCGGGCTGAGTTGGGATGTGGTGGAAAGCCTTCCGGTTTCCGAAGACATCAAGAAACAGCAAGGCGATTGGCGCGAACATATAGAAAACTACAAGCAGAGTCTCACGAACATCGCGGCATCGGGAATCGAGGTGATCTGTTACAATTTCATGCCGGTGCTCGATTGGACCCGGACCGACCTGGCCTGGCGGCTGCCGAGCGGTGCCACCTGCATGCGTTTCGACCTGACGGATTTTGCTGCCTTTGACCTTTATATCCTGAAGCGCCCCGGTTCCGAAGCCGACTACGATACCGCCCTGCAAGAGGCCGCCGCCCGTCGTCATGCCGCAATGTCTGCGGCAGAGGCGGAACAATTGGCTGGCAACGTGGTCTTCGGCCTGCCCGGTGCCGCCGAAAATTTCAGCCTCGAGGATGTACGCGCGCATCTTGGCGAATATGCCGCGATGCCGGAAGAAACGCTCCGGCAACATCTCGTGGATTTTCTGTCCGAGGTGGCCCCTGTCGCCCAGGATCTGGGATTGCGGCTGTGCTGCCACCCCGATGATCCGCCCTTTCCGCTTCTTGGCCTGCCGCGTATCATGTCGACCGAGGCGCATTACACGGCGGTGATGGACGCCGTTGATCTGCCCGCCAACGGCATCACGTTATGTTCCGGTTCGCTCGGCGCACGCCCCGACAATGACCTGCCGGGCATGATGGAGCGGCTTGGGGAACGGGTACATTTCCTGCACTTGCGCAACGTGAAACGTGAAACCGGCGATGTGCGCGGATCCTTCCATGAGGCCGAACACCTGGGCGGAGACACCGACATGGTGGCGCTTGTCCAAGCCGCTTTGCAGGAAGAAAAGCGCCGCAAGGCCGCCGGTCGTGCCGATTGGTCGATCCCGTTCCGGCCCGATCACGGGCAGGACATCCTCGATGATCTCGGACGTCGCGCCCAGCCCGGTTATCCTTCGATCGGGCGGTTGAAGGGGCTGGCCGAACTGCGTGGCGTCATCGCAGCCTTGGAGCCAAGGGTTGCAGCAGAATGACCCACAGATTGACGTCTGCCGCCACGCTTTCCGACAACGTTCTCCGTCCCGCCTATCGTCGGGAAGATCACGGTGCAGGCATCGTTCACATCGGGCTGGGCGCCTTTCACAAGGCGCATCAGGCGGTCTATACCGATGACGCTCTGGCTGTGTCGGGTGGTGACTGGCGCATCATTGGGGTCAGCCTGCGCAGTACCACTGCGGCTGAGGAGCTGACGCCGCAGAACGGGCTATACACGATCATCGAACGCGACACGCAAGGCAGCCGGGCCCGTGTGATCGGTGCGCTGACGGCCGCGCTGAGCCTGCAAGCGGATCGCCCGGCCGTTCTTCACGCATTATGTTCACCTGCAACTCGGATTGTCAGTCTGACAGTCACCGAAAAGGGCTATGGCATTGACCGAACCACCGGCGGCGTCAATCCGGACCACCCCGCGATTGCCGCCGATCTGGCCGATCCGGACACCCCGCAGGGCGTTGCCGGGCTGCTGGTCTGGGCGCTGAAGGCACGACGCGCGGCTGGTACCGAGCCGTTTACCGTGCTCTGCTGTGACAACCTGCCGGAAAATGGGCCGCTGGTGCGTTCGTTTCTGATCGACTTTGCCCGTAGGGCAGCACCGGATCTGGTCGCGCATATCGAATCAGAGGTGGCCTTTCCCGCGACGATGGTCGACCGTATCACCCCGGCACGCGGCACCGAGACCCTGAAGCTGGCCGAAGACATGACCGGACTACGAGACGCTGCCGCCATCGAATGCGAGGCGTTCCGGCAATGGGTCATCGAAGACAACTTTCCGCAGGGCCGGCCCGATTGGTCTGCTGGCGGCGCCTTGTTCGTCGAGGATGTGCGGCCCTTTGAAGAGATGAAGCTGCGAATGCTCAACGGCACACATTCCATGCTGGCCTATTCCGGCTTCCTGGCCGGGCACACCTATGTGCGCGATGTCATGGCCGATCCTGCGCTGGCGCACCTGGTCAGGCGCCATCTTGCCGCCGCAGCGGCGACGCTCGCCCCGCTGTCGGGCGTCGATCTGGGAACTTATGCCGAGGATCTGGCCCGGCGTTTCGCCAATCCGCACCTCGGACATGAAACCTATCAGATTGCCATGGACGGATCCGAAAAGATGCCTCAACGCATCTTCGCTCCCGCACTTGATGCGCTGAAGCGCGGTCAGTCTATCGAGGCTTTCGCCTTCGCCGCCGCCGCCTGGATGCGCTATACGCTCGGCCAGAAGGACGACGGGAGCACATACGAGCTGCGCGATCCCATGCAGATCGCCCTGCAGGTCAGACCTGTGCCAAAGTCAGCGGACGGGATCATCAGCCACCTTAATTCAATCACCGGGCTCGGACCTGACGCGCTGAAAGACAGCACCGCATGGCAGGCAGCACTTGCCAGAAACCTCGACATTATGCTGACGCGGGGCATGCGCACGGCAATTGATAACGCTGCGGCTGGTTGAACTCCGGAACCGGGCCGGGGATGACGCCGCCGTCGCGCCGGTTCCGGATCATACGCCGACCAGTTCTGCCGCGAATCGCGCTGTAACGGATGCAGCAAGCAGCGCGGGCGTGGGGCAAACCTCGGCAGCAACCCGCCGGAATTTGCTCGAATAGCTGATGCAGTCAAAGACGACGAGATCCGGCGCCGCATCGGACATCCGTCTCGCGGCCTCGCGAATGTCGTTCTCCTCCGCGTCAGGCTGGACGGCCAGCACTTCGACCTCATAGCCCATGTCGCCCCAGCGATTTTGCGCGTTTTCGGTCTGAGACGGAGTAGGAATGAAGATTCCAAGCCGTCCTTTGGGAAGACACCCGCTTACGGCACCCGCAAGGAGATCCGAGGCAAAGTGGATTCCAGGGGCCTCCAGTGTCGCAAACTTCCCGGTGCAGCAGACACAAGCCGCGCGCGCTCCCAGATCTTCGAGTTCCGCCAGTCGTGCGGCCATGCCTTCGGTCACCACCTTCTTGCTGATCAGAATCGACCGGCCGCTCGGTAGCGTGGTGTATAGCGTGTCGGTCGCCCCGGTCGGTAACGCCGCGGCCAGCCCTTCATCGTCGAGATGGTCAAGCGCTCCGCGCATCTTCAACTCGACCGCATCCCCCAAGACACGTTCGAATTCGGCGTACAACGCGGGGCGCGGTGCCTGGCCGATCACCAGAAGCCCGATGACCGGCTTCCCTGTCATGCAACGGCCTCGGTGTCCGGATGCATCACGCGGGCCTCGCCGACGACGCGAACACGCGTGCGAATTGCCCGACCCGGAAGGTAGCTGAGGGGGAGGTCTTCGACGTCGATGACCTTGATGGTGGCCGCATCGGCGCCGGCGTCGACCGCCGAAGCAATGGCGGCGTCGCGAGCGGCCGCGATGGCGTCCTCGCGGTCCATGTCTCGATAGATCCGGTCGGTTTCCCCACTGATCTGTGCCATGGCGGCACCGACGGCATTGGCGACTTCGTGATAGGGTACGTGGATCACCTCCGAAATGCCGGGCACCTTCTCAGGTATCAACATTGCGCCGCCCCCGACCGCAAGCAGCGGCACTTCGGTGGCATCCGTCTTCATCCGGTCGACGTTCTCAGAGATCGCCGCGTGCATCATGGACAGCGCTCCATTGACGATATCGGCGGAGAGGCCCGCGACACGGGATTTGTCTCCCAGTTCGATCAAACCGCTTGCCACCGCGATGTCGGTTGCCGTGATTGTCTCACCGCCGAACACGAGCGCGTCCTGTCCAAGGCGGTAGCCCACCGACTGCGGACCGACCGCCAGCGGGTCGCGTCCGATGATGGTGCCTCCACCCACGGCAATGGACAGAAGGTCGGGCATCCGGAAGAGCGTGCGTACTCCGCCAACCTCGACAACATTGTTCGCCTCTCGTGGGAAGCCCCTTACCAGACAGCCGATATCGGCGGTCGTTCCGCCCACGTCGCAGACCATCGCGTTCTCGATTCCGGCGAGCAGCGCCGCGCCACGCATGGAATTGGTCGGGCCGGAAGCGAAGGAGAAGACCGGGTATTCCCGCGCCGCCTCCGCAAGCGCCACCGTGCCATCGTTCTGGGTGATGTAAAGCTGCGCGTTCAGCCCGGATGATGCCACGGCATCCACGAAGGCCTGCGTGGTTTCCCGCGCCAGCCCGATCAGCGATGCATTCATCAGGGCCACGTTTTCACGTTCCAGAAGTCCGATGCGGCCAAGCGTCGACGAAAGCGTCACGTGGACGTCGGGCGCCTCATTCCGCACGATCTGCGCTGCGCGCTCTTCGCATTCGGCAGTCAGCGGAGAGAAGGTGGCGCTGATCGCGACGGCTTCGACGCCATCGGCACGGATCTTTCGCGCGGCGTCGGCCACGGCTTTCTCGTCCATCGGTACGATGGGGCGGCCGTCATATTCGTGCCCGCCTTCGACAAGATAGATACCACCGTTGACCTTCGCCGCTAGATCCCTTGGCCAGTCACAGAAGGGAACCAGGCTTGCGGACGCCGGAAGCGACACGCGGATCGCCGCCGCCCGTCCGAGATTGCGCCGCTCGACCACGGCATTTGTGTAATGCGTCGTGCCTATCATGACGGCCGCAACATCCTCAGCCGCGTCGCCGGCCTTTGCCAGCAGGTCCTTGAGTGCCGTACGGACACCGGATGTGACATCCGAGGTAGTGAAGGTCTTGACGGCGGCGACAACTTTGTCGTTGTCGAGCAGTGCGGCGTCGGTATTGGTTCCGCCGACGTCGATGCCGATGCGCTTCATGCTTGCTCTCCCTTGAATACGGAGTTGAATTCCAGGTCGAAACCGAATGCTCGGGGACCGACAGCCGACAGCCCGGCTTCAGTCAGGAAGACTTCCGGAGCCGGAAGTGCGAGAACGCTCACACGCTGGCCAAAGCGGAGGACATCCGTACCGATACCGTCACCGGAAACCGTATCGAGAACACAGATCAGGTCCGGCGTCATGACGATCGGCGCACCGTCGAGAAACGCGACCGAATATTCGTTCTGGAAATGGACAACGAGGTTCTGGCCAACATTCTCGTTCAAACCTTCGATGCGTGCTTGTCCCCGAAGGAAACCTTCGGTGGCGCGGCGTTCGACATCGACGACCTTGCCGGTAAAAAGCAACTGCCCCTGCTCGGCGCTCAGAACCGCCTTGATTGGGTCGTCATGGGCGGCGCGGGCGGCGAGAACCTGCGCGCCCAGGTCGATCGCCTTGGAGACAGAATAGAGGATGCCATGCTGCTTGACCTCCGCACCGGATCGTGGCGCCTTGCAGGTCGCGGCGACCGATCCGATTTCGGTACAGGCCTTGCGGCTGATACGTTCCATCCAGCGCCACGACGCAGCGCGGGGAAAGATGATCTCGTTGTCGCGAATGTCCGCCATCGTGAGCGGATAGCACCTCAGGCCGGCAACGGCGACGGAGGTCATCTGGGCCTCTGGATAGGCGCGGCCCATGGTGTCAGCATCCACCACCGGATACCCGCCAATAGCAGCGACCTGCATCGGATGCATCCCGTTGCCGCCGCCGATCTCCAGCGCCATGACAGCATCGAACTTGCGACCCAGGTGCTCTTCCATCATGCGCAGCGGCTTGATGGCAAACTCCGGATCGGCAAGGCGTTCCTGCCCCACCAGCGGCGCTCCCATGTTCGACAACACGGCGACCAGCGCGTCGTCGGCCAGAGACATCGGATCCACAAGGGTGACTTCGTGACCCTTTTCGTAGAGAATCCGCATGTTGAGGAGCTTGTGGTAGGGATCGCCCCCACCGCCTGTTCCAAGGATCCATGCACCAACGGCAAGAGCCTCGATATCGTCCGCAGACAGGGTGCGGTGGGTCTGGCTGGGATTCCTATTGGCAAGGGTGTTCATCACGCAAAGATCCTTTGTAGCGTCCGCGCTGGCTCACATTCTGAACATGGTTCATGTTCGGCCCGAGAGTGGTTGCTGTCTGCGTCGAAATTCACCGCGTGCCGGCAACATCGCAAATAGTAATAGTCTATGAAGCAGATTGCTGGCGGTTATGCCGAAAGCCGTTTGAGGGCGTTCTGGAGAATAGTTGACTAATTATTGAGCAAAACCGAGGCGGTGATGCATGATTTTCCGGCAAAATAGGGCATGTCATAAATTTGATGCATGTGACCTATCGATATTCATTTATTTCCCTCTCGCCCCGGTTCTGCCTTCATTGGCGCCATACAGAAGCCCGGACATCCGGACGCTTCGATCTCTCATGCCCGTCCTGCGGGCCGCCAACACGGAGCCGAACCATGAAATTCAAACGATTTTCATCAGCGCTGACTGTCGCCGCAGTCGCGCTTGCGCTGGCGATTCCAGCCGAGGCAGTCGAAAAGAAGGACGACAAGTTCTGGATGGTGATCGGCGGGCGTCAACCGGTTTCCCACATCGACCCGGGCCAGTCCTACGATTACGCGATCCGGATGATGACGCAGGCGCTTTATGACGGTCTGGTCAAATACACCGGCAACCCGCCGACCGTTGAACCCTGGCTTGCGACAAGCTGGGAGACGTCGGACGATGGCCTGACCTGGACCTTCAAACTTGCCGAGGGGGCGACATTTCACAACGGCGATGCTGTAACGGCAGACGCCGTAGTCTACTCCTATCGCCGCACGCTGGAGATGAACGAAGGCGTTGCATGGATGCTCTCCGATGTTGTCAAGCCAGAGAACATCACGGCGGTTGACGACACTACGGTTCAATTCGTGCTCGACCGTCCCTATGCGCCGTTCCTGAGTTTCCTGCCTTGGTGGTTCGTCGTGAACCCTGCGCAGGTCGAGGCCAATGTGGTTGATGGCGATTTCGGCAAGGCCTGGCTCGCGGAGAACGATGCCGGCTCCGGCCCGTACATGCTTGAGCGATTTGACCAGGGCACGTCCTACTGGCTCAAACGGAATGCCGATTACTGGAAGGGCTTTCCTTACGAGAACGAGGACATGGGGGGCATCATCTATCGCCTGATCCGCGAGTCTTCTTCGCAGCGGGCGGCGCTGATGTCTGCCGAGGCCGACCTGGTGACCGACCTGACCCCGGAGGAGATCGAGACCGTCGGGAATCGTCCCGACATCGAGATAACGTCCACGCCTGCTTTGACCGCGTTCGGTCTGAAGATGAACACCCAAGGCGAGCATATGTCGGACATCAACCTGCGCAAGGCCGTGGCCTATGCATTCGACTATGACACCTTCGTACAGGTCTATAACGGCAATGCGAAGTTGCAGACATCGGCCTTCGCTGACGCCGTACAGGGCAAGGTAGATGTCGAAATGCCCCGGCAGGATATTGAAAAGGCCAAGGAATATCTCGCTCAGTCGAAATATCCCGACGGTGGGATCACGCTTGAATACGTCTACGTTCAGGGTCTGGAGCAGCAGCGCCAGATGGGCCTGTCGCTCCTCAACAGCCTGAAGGAACTGAATATCGGCCTGGAAATGGTGCCATTGACCTGGCCGAACATGGTCGCTCGCGCTGCGGATGTGGAACAGAGTCCGGACCTGATGGCGATCTTTGCGACGCCGGTTTCAACCGACCCCGACGCTGTGGCGATCCAGTATCACCCGAGCAGCCACGGCAAATACTACAGCTCGCATTACCTTGATGACGCCGAGCTCAACGCGATGATCGAAAAGGCCCGCAGCCTGTCGGAGTGGGACGAGCGCGCACCGATCTACGCCGACATCCAGAAAAGGATCGTCGAGTTGCAGCCCGAGATCTTCGGCATGATGCGCCAGCGTATGTTCGCCTATCGCGACTACGTCCAGGGTTATTCCGACAGCCCGATCCGCATGACGAGCGAAGTGGATCTCTATCCTATCTACATTCAGCCGAAATAACGCTCCCTGCTTGAGAAGGACCGCGGCCGTCAAAGCCGCGGTCGACGCCCCGTTCAGGGGTTTCACGAGGAATTCGACCCAATGCTGAAACTGATCGCCAAACGTATGGGCTTGATGGTGGTGATGCTGCTCGGCCTTGCCGTTATCACGTTCACCGTCGCAAACATCGCCCCTGGTGATCCGGCACGACTGGCCGCGGGTCCCGACGCCAACCAGGAAATGGTCGAGCAAATCCGGGTGGAGCGCGGTTTTGACCGTCCGCTGCCGGTACGCTTCGTGCTCTACATAGAACAATTGCTGAATGGCGATTTTGGCACGTCAGTCTATACCGGACGGCCGGTTGCCAAGGACATCGCGCAGTTTCTGCCAGCGACGGTCGAACTCGTCCTTTTCTCGATTTCTATCGCGATTATTCTCGGTGTGCCACTCGGCGTCATCGCCGCCGTCAGACAGAACAGGCCCATCGACCATGCAATCCGTTTGCTTTCCGTGTCTGGTGTCGCGCTGCCGATGTTCTGGCTCGGTCTCATGCTCCAGTGGTATCTCGCACTCAATCTTGACCTGTTTCCGCTCGGGGGTCGTCTCGGAATTTTCTCCGATGTTCCCGAGCCCATCACCGGAATGATCAGTCTCGACGCGGTGCTGCGCGGCCAGTTCGCCGTCGCCGGAGAGGCACTCTGGCACATGATCCTGCCGGCAACTGCGCTGAGTTTTCCAGCGCTCGCAGCGATCATCCGCGTCAACCGCGCCGAAATGCTGGAAGTGCTCGGGCGCGACTATGTCACCAATGCGCGCGCGCAAGGCATCGGACCCTGGCGTATCATCGCGGTCTACTCGCTCAAGAATGCGATCCTTCCAACGCTTGCGATGATCGGCCTGCGCTTTGGCTGGATGCTCGGCGGCACGGTGCTGGTGGAGGGCGTATTCGATTTTCCCGGTCTCGGGCTCTATGCCGCCAAGGCGGCGATCTCGTCGGATTTCGAGCCAATCATGGCGGTCACGCTGACACTCGGCGCAGCCTTCATGCTCATCAACCTCGTGATCGACCTGCTGTATGCGGTGCTCGATCCGCGCGTTCGCAACCAGATCTGAGGCGGCCAAGATGACAGATACCGATATCACCCCCGCCAGCGTTCCGGGTGCCGCAGTTCCGGCGCCGCGCAAGAGTTTCCGTGAAACGCGGCGAATGATCCGAACCTATTCGCGCTCATTCTCCTCGATGCTTGGCCTCGCGCTGGTTACACTGTTCCTCTTCGTCGCGGTGTTTGGCCCATGGCTCGCGCCCTTCCCGGAGGATGCCTACGGGGCCGTGAATTTCGATATCAAGTTGCAACCGCCGTCGGCGGAGCACTGGTTCGGGACCGATCAGGTCGGGTCCGACATCCTCTCGCGTGTGTTGATAGGGGCCCGAACCACATTGCAGATCGGCCTGACGGTGACCGGTATCGCCATCCTGATCGGGGTGCCCCTGGGCCTGATCGCTGGAATGGTCGGTGGATGGGTCGCCGAGACGATCATGCGGATCACCGATATCTTCCTTTCGATTCCCGGACTGATCCTTGCCATCGCCATCGTGGGCGCGCTCGGACCCGGCATCCTGAATGCAATGCTGGCCCTTTCCCTCGTCTGGTGGCCCGGCTATGTGCGCCTCGTGCAGGCCAAGACGCTGAGCCTGCGCAACGAAACCTACGTGGACGCCGCACGTGCTCTGGGCGCCGGACCGTTCCGGGTTCTCTTTGTTCACGTCCTTCCGAACTGTCTGTCACCCATCGTCGTCAAGGCCTCGATGGACATGGGCATGGCGATACTCGGCGCCGCCTCGCTCGGCTTCCTCGGCCTTGGTGCCCAGCCGCCATATCCGGAATGGGGGGCGATGATTTCCACCGGGCGCGCCTATCTGCCCGACTGGTGGTGGTGCTCGTTCTTTCCCGGTATCGCCATCTACCTGACGGTGCTCGGTTTCAACTTGCTCGGGGACGGTCTTCGCGACGTGCTCGACCCGCGCCAGAGGTGACGACATGGACCCGCTGCTCGACATTCAAAACCTCTCGCTCGTCTTCGACACCTTCGATGGCACATATCATGCCATCGACGACGTAAGCCTCAGCCTCAAACCTGGCGAAGCGCTCGGCCTCGTGGGCGAGACGGGATGCGGCAAGTCCGTGCTGACGCGCGCCGCCTTCGGGCTCGTGCCAAGCCCGCCGGCCCGGATCACGCAAGGGTCTGTGAAACTGGACGGTATGGAATTGCTTGGCCTGTCGGATCGTGCGCTGCGCCAGGTGCGCGGGCGGCAAGTGGCTATGATCTTTCAGGATCCAATGACGTATCTGAACCCGGTGTTCAAGGTGGGTACCCAACTCGTAGATGCGATCCGTGCGCAACACGGCGGCGCCATCGACCGAAAGGCGGCGCGCGAAATTGCGCTGGACATGCTCGAAAAGGTGCACCTTCCCAATCCGTCACGGCAGTTTGAGTCCTACCCGCACGAGTTGTCTGGCGGCATGCGCCAGCGTATTCTCATCGCCATGGCGCTCGCCGCCCGGCCCAAACTTCTCATCGCGGATGAACCGACCACGGCACTTGACGTCACCATCCAGGCGCAGATTCTCGACCTGATGGCGGAACTCGTGGACGACATGAACCTGTCGATGATCATGATTTCCCATGATCTCGGCGTTGTTGCACAGGTTTGTTCGCGGGTTGCGGTGATGTACGCAGGGAAAATCGTGGAAGATGCCCCGATCCGCGACATATTTGACTCACCGTTGCATCCTTATACTCAGGGGCTCCTCGGCGCCTTGCCGCATCCGTTTCGCCCGGCGGACGATCTCGAGAGCATCCCCGGCAATTTGCCTGACCTGCTCGACCCGCCTTCTGGATGTCGGTTTGCCGGCCGCTGCACTTATCGTCGGCCGGAATGTGCTGTCCCGATATCGTTGGAACATGTTGAGCCGGGCCATTCGGTCGCGTGCGTGCTGCGTCCCGGCGAAGCCGCAGCGACCGACTCTGCGATGAAGGATCTGAACCATGCTTGAGATCGAAAACCTGAAGGTGCATTTTCCGCTGCCCTCCGGTCAGACCGTCCGAGCTGTCGACGGCCTGACCCTAAAGCTTGCCCCAGGCGAGACAATGGGCTTGGTCGGTGAAAGCGGGTCCGGAAAATCAACGGTCGGCAAGGCCGCGCTTCGTCTTGTCGATGCTACTTCCGGCGCGATCCGTATCGGTGATCTGGACGTTACCAAGGCCCGCGGGCGCCAGATGCGCAAACTGCGCTCGCGGGCGCAAATGGTATTCCAGGATCCCCATTCCTCGCTCAATCCGCGCATGACGATACGCCGGGCGGTCGCGGAAGGGCTGATCCTGAACACGTCCTTGCGTGGAAAAGCTCTGCGAGACAAAGTTGCCGAAATGCTGGAAGCGATGGGCCTGCCGGCGCAGTTCCACGACCGGTTCCCGCACGAACTGTCCGGTGGCCAGAAGCAGCGTGTCTGCATCGCACGCGCGCTCGCTCTCGATCCCGAACTGCTGGTTCTGGACGAGCCAACCTCGGCGCTCGATGTCTCTGTTCAGGCGCAGATCCTGCGCGTCCTGCGCAGCCTGCACGAGGCGCGCCCGGAATTGACGCAACTCTTCATCTCGCACAACCTCGCGGTGGTCCGTTTTCTTTGCCAGAGCGTTGCCGTTATGTATCTGGGAAGGATCGTCGAAATGGGCCCGGTGGACCGGGTGTTCGACGCGCCCAGCCATCCTTACACGAAAGCGTTGCTTTCCGCCGTCCCTGTACCGGAAGCTACACGACGACCAGACCGAATTCGTTTACAGGGCGACATTCCCAGCCCTACAGCCCTTCCGACAGGTTGCGCCTTCCACACGAGGTGCCCGATCGCGAAAAAAGATGTATGCAATGTTCAGGAACCGCCGCAGATCGAATTGGAAGACGGTCGGTCGGTCCGCTGTCACTTCGCCTTGGGGTCCGCGCCTGAATGAGCCTACGACTTGACCGCCTAGCCGTACAACTCGACTGGAACCTCCTGCGTACCTTCATGGTGATTGTGCAGGAAAGATCGATTACCGGCGCGGCGGCAAGGCTCAATGTCACCCAACCTTCTGTTTCCGCGGCACTCCGCCGTCTGGAGGAACGACTTGACATGCGGCTGGTCGAGCGCGGTTCGGGGCAGACCTTTGTCGTGACCCGCGCGGGCGAGGCCGTCTATCGGGAAGCTCTCGAGATCTATGGTGGCGTTGTCCGGCTAAACAATATCGATGCCAGCGACGGGCTTTCACTTTCCGGGAATGTTGTGATCCACCGCTCGAGCCATCTGGAAATGGACCGGATCATGACAGTATTGGCCGAGTTTCGCCGCCAGCATCCGCGGGTCACGTTTTCCCTCCGATCCGTTCCCTGCGCGGAGGTGACCCAGGCACTCCTGCACCGTGTGTCATCCGTTGGTATCTGTACACGGGTCGATCCAACCATTCAGCGCCTAAAGTCGATGCCTCTCACCCCTCAGGAGTTCGGAGTCTATTGCGGCCCGGACCATCCTCTCTACCGCCAACAGAACGTGGATACCGCCGCTTTGGCGAACTCCGATGTCGTAGGCTTCGAAGAAGACCAGATGGCTGGCGCCCTGTCCGCTGTGGCGCGCTTTCGTCTGGACAATCGGATCGGTGGTCGATTGATCGCGGCTGCGACCGGGATCGTGGATCTCGTGGAATTGGTCGAGAGTGGCACGGCCATTGGCTGCATGTCCCGCGGACACGCCGCGCGCTATGGCTACAAGCTTTGGCAGATCCCTCTCGACGTCCCGCCGCCAGTGGTCGAAGTATTTTCGCTCGTTGACGGTGAACGCCTGATGACACCGGTCGAGGTTGCCCTTTTGGAAACCCTGGAAGCGGAAGGACTGGCACGCATGCCCCGTCCGAGATCCAACGTCTGATACCCCGTTAATGGAATTGCGAAGCTATTTTTGAACCTTGGCCCACGAAGACCGGCCATCGTGCTGTGAACCGCTCCGGATTTTCTGGAAGCTCCAAGGCGAGGAAGGATCGGGGCCATGGAATAGGAGAACAGAGCGAACCACTATTCACCTGAGATACGCGCGAAAGCGGTGCTTGCGCGCTAGCGAACGTGGTCAGGCCGCAAGGTTCAGCTGCCACGCACCGTCCCGTCAAAGACCTCGGCCAAGGGCGCTGATGGGGTCAGAATAGCAAATCGGAGATACAGAAGGATCTCCGCGTGTACTGACATCGGTCATAGCCGGTCTCCCTTATGGTGTGGTTATTGTAGAACCACTGTAGGGACCTGATCTGCGATGCGCAGATATGTCTGCTACTTTTCCGGCAGCGGGATAAACTCGGATCTGTCATCCTGCGGCAGATCGAATATACCTTCGCCCCAGTTGGCAGCGCGCCATTCTTCCTTTGCGGCTTCGATCTTGTCTTTGCTGGAGGAGACGAAGTTCCACCAGACATGGCGCGGACCGTTCATCGTGGCTCCGCCAAGCGCCATCAGCCTGGCACCTGTCTCCCCAGCCTGAACAGTGATCTTGTCACCGGGGCGGAATACCATCATCTTGCCGGCCTCGAATTCCTGGCCCGCGATGTGAACCGAGCCTTGCGTGATATAAAGGCCCCGGTCTTCGTGGTCGTCCGGCAACGGAAAACGCGCGCCCGCGTCAAGCGTCACATCCAGATAGAAGGTCTCGGAATACAGAGTCGCCGGCGCTTTTTCACCGTAGGCAGTCCCAAGGATCAGTCGGGCGTTGACACCGTCCGATTCAATTTCCGGCAACAGATCCTTTCCGTGATGTTCGAAAAGCGGCTCCATGTCCTCGCGATCCTCGGGCAGGGCCATCCATGTCTGTATGCCAAAAAGGCTATGCGGCCCCTGTCGCGCCGTACTGCTGGTTCGTTCCGAATGGGTCACACCCTTGCCCGCCACCATCCAGTTCAGCGCACCGGGTTCGATGATCTGATCGCTGCCGATACTGTCGCGATGGTGGAAATCGCCGCGATAGAGATATGTGACGGTGCCCAAACCGATATGGGGGTGCGGCCGCACGTCGACACCCTGTCCGGTCAGGAACTCGGCAGGTCCGGCCTGATCGAAGAAGATGAACGGACCGACCATCTGGCGCTTTGGCGCAGGCAGGGCACGCCGAACCTCAAAGCCGCCCAGATCACGGGCGCGCGGAATGATCAGTGTCTCGATGGCATCAACCCCGATCTCGTCGGGACAGCCAGGTTCAAGTGATGGGTTCCAGCTCATGGCAAATTCCTTTCAAAGTTCAGGTTACCTGCAGCGACACATCTTTGAAAAGTGAATGTTGTTCCGTATCATGGAACGCGGGGTTTTGTCCGATCAGTGTTGAGCGACCATCGCGACGCCCCCATCTGACTGACAAATCTTCGTTTTTCGCAATCTGGGGAGCGGCCATGACGACGGGCATTCATCACGTTACCGCGATCACCCGCGACGTGCAGAAAAACGTGGATTTCTATGTGGGTTTTCTTGGGCTCAAGCTGGTGAAGCAGACCGGCGGCTACGAAGATGCGGAACAGTTGCACCTGTTCTACGGCGATGCCACGGGCACTCCGGGTTCCCTGATCACCTTCCTTGTCTGGCAGGACGGCGCAGCGGGGCGTGTCGGGCTCGGGGCGCTGTCGGAAATCGCCTTTTCCGTTCCCCTGACGAGTCTTGGCGAGTGGCTTACCCGCGCGATGACGGCGGGTATACCGGTCACAGGGCCTTCGCGCGAGCTGGGTGAAAGCACACTGCGGTTGCGCGATCCGGACGGGATCGTGGTCAAGCTCGTCGGTATCGATGCCCGGACCGATCCGCCGGTGGGCGACCCGATCGCGCCGACGCGTATTCACGGTGTGACCATTCTATCGGAAGACGCACAGGCAACGGCGGAATTCGTGTCGCGCTTCGGCTATGAAGAGGACACGAGAGACGGTCCGTTCATCCGGCTCCGCTCGGATCGTGATGTCGTCGATGTACGTGCCTCGGCGGGGTTTGTTCCCGCGGTACCCGGTAGCGGCATGTTCGATCATGTGGCGTTTCGCGCCCCCGATGCCGAAGCGGTGCGGCAGATGCGGCTGGAACTGCGCGACAACGACAGCGTGACCAAGGTGCATGACCGGAAGTATTTTCTGTCGCTTTATGTGCGGGAACCGATGGGGGCGCTGATCGAATATGCCACCGATGCGCCCGGTTTCACCGTCGACGAAGATGCCGATCATCTGGGCGAGACCCTGATGATTCCGGCGACGGATGCCGCGCGTGCAGCGGATTTGCGCGTGCAACTGCCGCAATTCGCCCTGCCGGGCGAAGAGAGGAGACCCAGAAGGGATCTGCCGTTCATTCACCGGTTCTATACGCCGGACGATCCCGACGGATCGGTCCTCGTTCTGCTGCATGGAACCGGCGGGGACGAGGCGGACCTGATGCCGTTCGCCGCAAGGCTGAACCCGCGCGCCACCCTTCTGGGTGTTCGCGGACGATCCACCGAAGAAGGAACCGCACGCTGGTTCCGGCGACTCAACTTCGTGGCCTATGACCAGGAGGATATCCGCGCCGAGGCACGCGCATTTGCCGCTTTCGTCGAGGGTGCGATCGCGGGCTATGCGCTTGATCCTGACCGGATGGCCTTTCTCGGCTATTCCAACGGGGCCAACCTGTTGGCTGCGATCCTGCGGCTGCATCCCGGCCTGTTGCGTCGCGCGATCCTGATGCGTGCGGTCGAGACGTTGGAGAATGCCCCAAAGGCGGATCTGTCCGGTGCGGACGTGCTGCTGTTGACCGGCGCGAAAGATCCTTTCGCCGGCATGACCCCCGCACTTGAGGCTTCGCTGACGGCGGGCGGTGCGACACTGGACGCGCGAAGCATCGATGCGGGCCATGAGATTTCGGACGAAGATCAACGGATCGCCGCCATGTGGCTGGCGCATATTGAGGAAGGAGAGCCGACATGAGCAAACTTCATCTTTCCAAGGAAGATGGCGAACGGCGCGGGCGATACATCGCACGCCTCGACGGCATCGACGCGGAAGGCGAAATTACCTATCGCCATCACGGCGCGGACGTCATCAGCGCCGATCATACGGGTGTCCCTGACGCGATGGGCGGGAATGGCGTGGCCAAGGCGCTGCTGGACTTCATGCTGGAAGATGCCCGGCAATCCGGATTCCGCATCATACCGATCTGCCCTTTCGTGCGCGGCCAATACGCCAAGCATCCCGAATGGTCGGACCTGTTCACCACGAAACCCGGCGAAGACCCGTAAGGAGAAACTTGCATGGCCAAGACACAACCAGAACCCATTCGCGACCCGAAGACGGACCACCTGCTGACGCCGGAGAACTGCGCGTTGGTGCTGATCGATTATCAGCCCGAGCAATATCGCACCATCACCTCATCGACCCGCGAGGAAATCGACCTGAACGTGATTGCCCTGTGCAAGCTCGCGCTGGCCTATGACGTGCCGGTGATCGTCTCGACCGTCGGCGTCGACATGGGCGTGAACACCGGCACCGCCGAGGAGATTCTGGCAGAACTGCCCGGGGTTTCAGAGATCGACCGGACTGGCGTCAATGCCTGGGAGGACGAAGAGTTCCGCAAGGCGATCGAAGCGACGGGTCGCAAGAATATCGTCATGGCGGGGTTGTGGACAGAGGTCTGCCTGACCTTCCCGACGCTGGACATGCAGGCCGAAGGCTATCATGTCTATCCGGTCGCCGATGCCGTGGGTGGGGTATCCCCGGTTGCCCACGACCAGGCACTGGACCGGATGCGGCAGGCGGGTGCCACACCGATCACCGCGATCCAGTTTGGCTCGGAGTTGATGCGCAACTGGGCGCGCGAGAGTTCGGACAAGTTCCGCAAGGTGCTGCAATGGTACTTTCCGAAACGCTTCGGCCTGATGAAAGACGGCAAGATCGGTTGACGTCCGGTTCAGAGTGCATACTCTGATCCGTCACAACAGCGCAGAGGCGCGATCATGGGGGTTGCATGACAAAATCCGTACTCATCACCGGGGCCGGGTCCGGGTTTGGCCGCGACGTTGCCCTTGGACTGGCCCGGCTGGGTCACAAGGTCATCGCCTCCTGCCAGATATGGCCGCAGGTCAGCGATCTTAGGGCCGAGGCGGCGCGCCTCGGCCTTGACATGAAGGTGATCAAGCTGGACGTGCTGTCGGAGATCGACCGCAACCATGCGCTGGCCTTCGATTTCGATGTGCTGTTCAACAATGCGGGCATCATGGAATCCGGCCCCGTCGCCGAACTTCCGCCGGAAATCGTCCGGCGCATCTTTGACACCAACGTCTTTGCCGCACTGGAACTGGCGCAGGGGGCCGCGCGCAGGTTCATCGCAAGGGGCGCGGGGCGGATCGTCTGGACATCTTCGGTGGCCGGACTGGTCAAGGTGCCGTGGGACGGGGCCTATTCCGCCAGCAAATTCGCGGTCGAAGGCTTTTGCCTCGCGATGCGAGAGGAACTGGCCCCCTACGGCGTCGAGGTCTGCACGGTCAATCCCGGTGCCTTCCGCACCGGATTCAACGACACCGGGATGGAGGCGCAGGACCAGTGGTGGGGCCAGGGCGAAAGGGTCATGGACCACTGGCCGGTTCGCGAACTGACAAAACAGGCGGACCCGGCCGAGATGGTCGAGGCCATGATACGGGTCATTACTCAGGAAAATCCCCGGTATCGTACCGTGCTGCCGAAAGCTGCGGAGGATATGGCGCGCAGGGAACAGGCCGAGGAATGGGAAAGGAAGCTGTGATCACCGTCACGGCCCGCTTTCGCGCCCGCGATGCCGATGCCCTGGTCCCGCTGTTGCAGGCTCTGGCCGATCACAGCCGGTCAGAGCCGGGATGCCTCGCCTATGACTATTACCGCAGCGGGGACGAATTCACCTCGATCGAGCATTGGTCCGACGCCAAAGCGGAGGCCACGCATAATGACACGGCCTTCCTCAGGGACAGCCTGAAGGCGATCCTGCCGCTGATCGACGGCTCTCCTGCCGTGACCCGCTGGCAACGGCTATAGCCGGTCTGAAAAATCCCGGACAAAATCGCCCAGCATCGCGCGCGTCTTGTCGTCGGTCAGATTGCCCGTTTTGTCATAAACATCACCGGCGCGCGACACCATCAGGCGGCCCTCTGTCCAGAGATCGCATTTCAGGGTTCGCAAGACCGGCAGCCAGTGGTTCTGCGCCATGATCGTGCCGAATCCGCCGGGCGAGGCGCCGATCACGGCCACCGGCTTGCCTTCAAACATCTTCAACCCGTCTCCACGCGACATCCAGTCGATCACGTTCTTGAAAACACCGGGGATCCCGTTGTTGTACTCCGGCGTGACCAGCAGCAGACCGTCCGCCGATCCAAGTTGCGTCTGCAACGCCTGCACTGCCGGCGGCAGCCCTTCGGACGATTCGAGATCGGCGTTGTAAAGCGGCACGTCGACAATCGATCCGATCTGAATGGTCGTGTCATCCGGCGCCAGTTCTGACGCGGCACGCAACAGGCCCGTGTTGAACGACGCCTTGCGCAGGCTGCCTGAAAGTCCGAGTATCGTTTTCATTCGTCATCTTCCGTCTGTTGAAATTCATAGCCACATCGTGGGCAGGTGCATTGTGCCCGTTGAAACTGCTTGCGCCGCACGTCTTGGTGGATGCTGCGGGCGATCTGGCGACTGATGCCGAGTTCGCGTCGCAACTTTTCGATCTTGCGCCCTTCTCCGAGATCGATTTGCCCGTCTTCCAGCGCACAGCGGAATTCCTCGCGTAGCAGATCCCGGCGGCGATGCAAATGATCGGCCAGGCCGCTGGCGATGATCCCGGCGGGCAGCGCGGCCATGCCGACACCGAGGATGGTGATCGCGCCGCCAAACACACGCCCCAGCGGCGTGATCGGCGTGACATCGCCATACCCCACGGTCGTTAGCGTCACCATCGACCACCACATCGCGGCGGGAACAGAGCCGAAAGCCTCGGGTTGCGCCTCGTGTTCGACGAGATAGGCCCCGGCGGCGGCGAAGATGAGAAGGATCGTCAGGATGGAAAAGGCAGCGAACAGGGTGGCCGCTTCCTCCTTGATCACCGCCATCAGGACAGACAATGCCGGCGAATAACGTGTCAGCTTGTAAATGCGCAGCAATCTCAGCACCCGCAGAAGCTGGAAATCCAGCGGCATCAAAAGCGTGAGATAGAAGGGCAGGATCGCGATCAGGTCGATAATCGCCATAGGTGAACACATATAGCGCAGCCGCGCCTGCCAGGCTGGCAGATGCGGTCGATCTTCGGCCGCCACCCAGACACGCGCGACATATTCGAGCGTGAAGATCAGGGTGACGAAAAGGTCGAAACTGCGGAATTCGGCGCGATATCGCAGGAAAAGCGCCGGAACGGTCTCCAAAGCGACCGCCGCGACGCTCAGCAGGATCAGGGCAATAAGCGCAGCCTCTACGACGCGCGACACCCTGTCCGCGCTGCTGGGATGTTCGAGTACCTGATAGACCCGCCTTCTCACTGGATGGGCCGTGGCGCTCATCCCTCTGTCCGCAGTTCACGCAGAGCGGTTTTGAGTGGCCATAGAATCTGAGAATAGAGGGCGGTCACCCACAATAGGTTTCCGATGATGGCTGGCACATAGGGCAGCACCAGCAGCAAAACGAGTGTCACCGCGATGCCAAAGAGACGAACGCCGCCATGTACGTGGCGCCGGGTGATGTCGCGCCCTTCGACAAGATGCTGCAATACCCAGATGGAGGCCAGAAAAATGCCCAGCCCCGCCGTGCCGATGATTCCGTAATCATAGGGATAGGGCGCAAGGAAGCCGACATAGATCTCGCCTGCGAGCGCCACGCCGATCATGACGGTGGACCACATGAGAACGATATGGCCGAACCAATAGCCAAGCAGCGTTCCGACGTCGCGCGACTTCGGTTTCGCATTGCCGACGCTGTCGAAATAGACCCAGGCCATCGCGAACAGCGAAAAACCTCCGATGGCCATGTTGATCAACGCCCCGGCACCGGGCTTGTAAATGCCCTTTTCCGACAGGGTGACCACCAGTTTGAAGAACCCTTCCCCCAAAAGGATCAGCATGATCAGCCCGAAGCGTTCGGCAATATGGCCAAGCCGGGGCACGAAACGCTCCAAGCGCAGCGTGCCAATCTTGGGCGCCATGTACTGCAACTGGATCGCGACGATCCCCGCACCAAAAACCCAATAGGCCAGCGGGCGCGGCAGGAACGCGGTGACCGCGAACAGGATGGCGAGAATAAAGAAGTTCCGGCCCTGCTCATAGGCCAGACCGCAGCGCGCTTGCTCATTTCGACGTGCGCGCCAGTATAGCAATCCCGTCAGCGCCCTGTTGGCCGCAAAAGCCAGCGCGAAAAAGACCCACCCCTGGCCTGTCACGCTGTTGAGCGACGCGGCAAAGAACATCACCGTCACGATTTGCGCGGACATGATGAAGCGGTGCGGAATGTCGGTCGAGATATAGAGCGAATTGTAAACCGAACTGTCAGCCCAGGCGAAAAAGAACGCGATGAAAAGCCCGGTGAAAACCAGGAAACCCGACCAGTCGAGATGGTGCGAGAGATAATTTCCCAACAGGAATATCGTGACCACATGGACAAGATCGAAGAACAGCTCGACCCAGTGCACGTGGTCAGACGCGTTCTCAACATCCATATGATGCTGCGGCTTTCGCCAGATTGGAAACTCTTTCATCGCTACACCTCTATTGAAACTGTCGCATTTTGTTCCGCTCCAAGTTCACATTTATGCAGTCTGAGCTTCGAAGGCCAAGGGGCTTTTGCAGCCCGTGCCGGGCGTCTTCGGCGCGGATGTCTGACACCGATTACGCGTTAGAAGACGGTCGATGCGACTTCACGGCGCGTGTCGGATCAATTCTGCACGTATGGAATCCAAGAAGGTCCCGGCGGCCCTGCCAGAACCACTGTGCCTGTCGAGAACTCGCCCGGTTCCTGACCCGCGATCAGGAGAGGGCTTCGAGAAACAGGACGATGCCGGCGCCGGAGACAAGACCGATGAGACCGGCAACGAGACGGGGACGCCATGTCGATTTGCGGGCGGGTTCGCTGTCAGAAGCCTGACGTATCAGCGCGGCTTCGACCAGTCCGGGCAGGCGCGGTCCAAAGCGGGCGAGGACACGTGCGGTCTTGCCCAGATCGGAGAGCAGTGCGGTGGGACCTATTGATTGCTTGATGTAATCCTCGACCACCGGTCGCGCGACTTCCCAGATATTGGTGTGCGGGTTCAGTGACCGGGCAACGCCTTCGACCACGACCATCGTGCGTTGCAGCAGGATCAGTTCGGTTCGGGTTTCCATCCCGAAACGTTCGGTCACCTCGAACAGATAACTGAGCAGACGGCCCATCGAAATCTGGGTTGCGTCCATGCCGAAGATCGGCTCGCCCACCGCGCGCAGGGCGCGGGCGAATTCGTCGACATCCTTGTCGGCGGGCACATATCCTGCTTCGAAATGTACTTCTGCGACACGCTTGTAGTCGCGGCGGATGAACCCGAACAAGATCTCTGCATAGACGCGTCGGGTGTATTCGTCGATATGGCCCATGATGCCGAAATCATAGGCGATGATGTCGCCGTTCGATGCGACCTTGAGGTTGCCCTGGTGCATGTCGGCGTGAAAATAGCCGTCGCGCAGGGCGTGCAGCAGAAACAGCCGCAGGACGCGCTCTGACAAGTCCGTGCGGTTATGTCCGGCAGCGTCCAGCGCGGGGTTGTCGCCCAGCGAAACCCCGTCGGCCCATCCCAGCGTCATCACCCGCCGCGCCGACAGCGACCAGATGATGGGAGGGAGGCAGAAGCCCTCGTCGTTCCGGGTATTGGCTTCGAATTCCGAGGCGGCGGCGCTTTCCAGTCGCAGGTCGAGCTCTCCCCGAACCACCCCGTCGAAATGCTCGATCACCTCCATCGGGCGGAGTCGGCGGGCACCTGGCGCGAACAGATCGACGATGCGCGCGGCGAAATAGAAGGCGTCGATATCCTTGCGAAAGGCGCGTTCGATGCCCGGGCGCAGCACCTTGACCGCGACATACTCGTTCGTGTCGATCAGCCGTGCCTTGTGAACCTGCGCAATCGACGCAGCCGCGATGGGTTCGCTGAATTCCGAAAAGAGTTCGGAGACCGGCCGGCCGAGTTCTCGCTCGACCGCGGCCCTGGCGGTGTCGATGGAGAACGGCGGCAGCTTGTCCTGAAGAACGCGCAGTTGTGCGGCGAGTTCATCGCCGACCACATCGGGCCGTGTCGACAGGACCTGTCCGAACTTGATGTAGGCGGGGCCGAGCGCCGTCAAGGCGCGGGTGGCCGGGGGCATTTCGGGATCGCCCTTGTAGCCCAGCCACATGAAGGGTTTGCCAAGCGCATGCGCCAAAAAGCGCAGGGCGCGCGGAGCCTCGAACGCGTCCAGAACCACGTTCATCGCCCCGGTCCGTTCGAGCGTTGCGCCGGTGCGGATCAACCGGACGATATTGTGAGGGCCACGCATGTCAGATTTTCCATCCCGAATGCAGCGCGGCGATGCCCATGCTCAGGTTGCGGTACTTGGCATTTTCGAAACCGGCCTGACGCACCATCGCGAGAAAGCTGTCCTGATCGGGGAAGTTGCGGATCGATTCGACGAGATACTGGTAACTGTCTCGGTCACCGGCAATCATCTGGCCCATGCGGGGGATGATGTTGAAGCTGTAAAGATCATACAGTTTTTGCAGCCCTTCGTTGGGCAGCTGGCTGAATTCGAGGACCATCAGCCGACCGCCGGGGCGCAGCACGCGATAGGCCTCGGTCAGCGCCTGTTGCGGGCGGGTCACGTTACGTATGCCAAAGCTGATGGTATAGACATCAAAACTGTTGTCGGGGAACGGCAGCGCCATGGCATCCCCCACGACCCAGTTCAGGCTGTCGGCCAGATTGGCGGCTTCGGCGCGTTTGCGGCCCTCGATCAGCATCGGTTCGGTCAGATCAAGAACGGTTGCGTGACCGTGGCCCGCGCGGTCCAGAAAGCGGAACGAAATGTCACCGGTGCCACCGGCCACGTCAAGCAGGCGCTGGCCCGGGCGCGGCGCGAGCCAGTCCATCATCGCATCTTTCCACAGCCGGTGGATGCCAACGCTCATCACATCGTTCATGATGTCGTATTTCGATGCGACCGAGTTGAAAACGCCCTGCACCCGGCCGGCCTTTTCGTTCTCGGGAATGGTCTCGCGACCGAAATGGGTGGTTTTGTCGTTGTTCTCTGTCATCGGGTCTTGCCGCCTCGCCGTTTCGCCCTTGTTATAGGGCGCTGTGGGGCAGGCACAATGCGGCCCCTTGAACAGAAAGACGTCAAATGCCCGAATTGCCAGAGGTCGAGACAGTGCGTCGCGGTTTGTCGCCGGCCATGGATGGCCAGATCATCACCCGTGCCGACGTGAACCGGCCGGATCTGCGCTGGCCATTTCCCGAGCGGATGGCGGATCGTCTGACGGGGCGTCGTGTCCTGCGGTTGCGCCGCCGCTCCAAATACATCCTCGCCGACCTTGATAGCGACGAGAGCCTGTTGATTCATCTCGGCATGTCGGGGCGGATGACCGTGTCCGGGGATCCGCTGGGCCAGTTTGTAAGGAACCACCCGGCGGCGCAGAAACACGATCACGTTGTACTGCATATGGGCAACGGTGCGCGTATCACCTTCAATGATCCGCGCCGCTTTGGCGCGATGGACCTGCTGGACACGCAGACCGCCGAGCAACACAAATTGCTTGCAGGGCTTGGCCCCGAACCGCTTGGCAACGACTTCAACGAAACCCGGCTGATCGACGCGTTTCGCGGGCGGCAGAGCCCGGTCAAATCCGTTCTGCTCGATCAGAAAGTGGTTGCGGGTCTGGGCAACATCTATGTTTGCGAAGCGTTGTTCCGTGCCTCCTTGTCGCCGCGGCGCAAGGCGGGCAACATCGCCGCCGCCCGCGTTGCGATGCTGGTTCCGATCATCCGGCAGGTGTTGTCAGAGGCGATCGACGCGGGCGGATCGTCGCTGAGGGATTTCCGGCAAGCGGATGGAGAGTTGGGATATTTTCAGCACAATTTCGACGTCTACGGCCGCGAGGGGCAACCGTGCCGCACGCCGGGTTGTACCGCGCGGATCAGGCGAATCACGCAATCCGGCCGGTCATCCTTCTATTGCGCGCAATGCCAAAGATAGCTTGAAACGCGAAATCTGCGTGGTAAGGCTTCGAGTCTGATCGGAACAACCGAAAGCGAAATCCATGGCCTATGAGACAATCAATGTTGATGTCGATGATCACGTTGCACTGATCCGGTTGAACCGGCCGGATGCGCTGAATGCGTTGAACACGCAGTTGTTGCAGGAATTGTGCCAGGCGCTGGAAGAGGCGGATGCCAACGAAAAGGTGCGGTGTATCGTTCTGACCGGGTCGGAAAAGGCGTTTGCCGCCGGTGCGGACATCAAGGAAATGTCCGAACTGGGTTTTGGCGATGTGTTCAACATCAACCTGTTTGCCGACGCCACGGACCGGATCGGGCGGATCCGCAAGCCGATCATCGCCGCAGTCGCGGGCTATGCCCTGGGTGGCGGGTGCGAACTGGCGATGGCCTGCGATTTCATCATTGCCGCGGACACTGCCAAGTTCGGTCAGCCGGAAATCAACCTCGGTGTCATCGCGGGGCTGGGTGGTACGCAGCGACTGACCCGTTTTGTCGGCAAATCCAAAGCGATGGACATGAACCTGAGCGGACGTTTCATGCCGGCGGAAGAAGCCGAGCGCGCCGGTCTGGTCAGCCGTGTGGTCCCGGCGAAAAAGCTGATCGAAGAGGCCACGAATGCTGCTCAGAAGATCGCTGAAAAGTCGATGATGACCATTCTTGCGGCCAAGGAAGCGGTAAATCGCAGTTATGAGACGACGCTCTCGGAAGGGCTGTTGTTCGAGCGCCGCGTGTTCCATTCGATGTTCGCGACCGAAGATCAGAAAGAAGGCATGGCCGCCTTCCTGGAAAAGCGGCAACCGCAATTCCGCGACAGGTAGGGCCGCCAGCGGCAACTGCACAAATTGCGGGTTGGCAAATGCGCCGAAACTGGATAATGACCGCTGCCATACATGCGCGTGCGGCCCGCTCAGGCTAGAATCACACTGGTGGATCAGGAACCGGTTTGGGTTTGCGTTGCGCAATTGAAATGAACCGAAACCGAACAAAGGTCTGAACACCATGGCAAATTCGCCGCAATCCAAGAAACGCGCCCGCCAGAACCAGGCACGTTTTGCCGTCAACAAAGCCCGCCGTTCGCGGATCCGCACATTCCTGCGCTCTGTCGAAGAAGCCATCGCATCTGGTGACAAGGAAGCCGCGACCGCAGCCTTGCGCGCCGCTCAGCCGGAGCTGATGCGCGGGGTCTCCAAGGGCGTCTTCCATAAGAACACCGCATCCCGCAAGATGTCGCGTCTTTCTGCCCGCGTCAAAGCTCTGGGCTGACCTCCGGTCCGGATAGGACAAAAGTTAAGTAATACAAAGGCGTTGCAGTGCAGCGCCTTTTTTTGTTGCATGCATCCGTGCAACACCTGCCGCGCAAACCAGAGATTCTTTGCGCTGGAATCGTGAGTCAACAACAGAGTTTCATTGCCGCTCCGCACCCGAAATTGCTACCACTGTTCCAGCGATTCACTTGCTTGGGGGGACAGGCGGTGCACGTTGCATGACTGAACTGCATCAGCCATGAAACGGGTTCCATGCTGGGTGGTACGGCTGCCATACCGACCACTTTTGCTTGCAACGAAATTCCGGTTCCACACCGGTTTTCGCAGCCCTGTCATAACATGTCTGTGTAACAGTGCCTTGTCAGCCTGCGTATTCGATACGAATAGCGAACTTTGACCCTGTTACCTTGACTGCAGCGCCGATGGAACCGGCGCGCGCAGCATCGGTCCTGCGGCCGGTGCATGGCCTCGTGCGGCGTGAATCCAAACCGGGTTCTGCCCCGGTCAAACAATGGAAAAGGCCAAAAGGCCGATAAGCACGGGATGCGTGAGGCGCTGCATGACACAAGAAAAATGGGGTCAACTGAAACTTGGGCTGCTCAAGACGGTCGGACAGAGCAACTATACGACCTGGATTGAACCGCTGGAATTCGAGCAGTTGCAGGACGGCGTCGCCGTGTTCAATGTGCCCACCAATTTCATGGGAAATTATGTCAGCCAGAACTTTGCCGATGTCATACTCTACGAACTGAACACCGCAGGCGAGAAGGTTCAGAGAGTCACATTTCGCGTGTCGGCGAACAGCACGGCGAAACCGTCGCCTCGGCTGGTATCCGAAGCGCCAAAGGCCGTCGCAAGTGTCGAATCCACCGTTTCAACGGGCGAAGAGCTTCCCGCTGCGCCGCTGGACACGCGTTTCACCTTTGACACCTTTGTCGTCGGCAAGCCGAATGAGCTTGCCCATGCCGCGGCGCGCCGCGTCAGCGAAGGCGGGCCCGTCACGTTCAATCCGCTTGTGCTCTATGGCGGCGTCGGGCTTGGCAAGACCCACCTCATGCACGCGATCGCGTGGGAGTTGCGCAAGCGCCAGCCCGAACTCAACGTGCTGTACCTGTCGGCGGAACAGTTCATGTACCGCTTTGTGCAGGCGCTGCGCGAACGCAAGATGATGGATTTCAAGGTTCTGTTCCGTTCGGTCGATGTTCTGATGGTCGACGACGTTCAGTTCATCGCCGGCAAGGACAGTACGCAGGAAGAATTCTTTCACACCTTCAACGCGCTGGTTGACCAGAACAAGCAGATCATCATTTCCGCCGACCGCGCGCCGGGCGAAATCAAGGATCTGGAGGAGCGCGTCAAATCCCGTCTGCAATGTGGTCTGGTGGTTGATCTGCATCCCACCGACTACGAGTTGCGGCTTGGTATTCTGCAAGCCAAGGTACAACAGCATCGCGACACATATCCCGGCCTGGAAATCGCCAATGGCGTGCTGGAATTTCTGGCACAGCGCATCTCGACCAATGTGCGCGTTCTCGAAGGGGCGCTGACCCGTCTCTTTGCCTTTGCGTCGCTGGTCGGGCGCGAGATCGACATGGAACTGACGCAGGATTGTCTCGCCGATGTGTTGCGCGCGTCCGAACGCAAGATCACCGTCGAGGAGATTCAACGCAAGGTCTCGGATTACTACAATATCCGGCTGAGCGATATCATCGGCCCAAAGCGGCTGCGGTCTTATGCCCGGCCCCGTCAGGTCGCGATGTATCTTGCCAAGCAACTGACGAGCCGCAGCCTGCCCGAGATCGGCCGCCGGTTTGGCGGACGCGACCACACGACCGTGATGCACGGTGTCAAGCGCATCGAGGAACTCAAGGTGATCGACGGGCAGATCGCGGAAGATGTGGAAATCCTGCGCCGCGCGCTCGAAGCCTGACCGATATAACCGCAAAGCGACATGGGGTGCCGCTGTACCCCGTGTCACACCATTGCCCGGATGCAATACAAGCGATCTGCCTGCCTGTCGCCTCTTGACGCATGAATCATTCCAGCGGACAAATTCACAAAAAACTTGTGCTGGCCGGGTAAACCGCTAGGTTGCCCATCCCGGCCCATGCAGAGGATCGAAGGACATGAAAATCAGCATCGAACGCGGCACGCTGCTCAAGGCCGTGTCTCAGGCGCAGTCGGTTGTCGAACGCCGCAATACGATCCCGATCCTTGCCAACGTCCTGATTGAAGCGGAAGGCGATCAGGTTATGTTCCGCGCCACCGATCTCGATATCGAGGTTGTCGACAAGGCTCCGGCACAGGTTGAACGCGCAGGTGCGACGACGGTCGCGGCGACGACGCTTCATGAAATCGTGCGAAAACTTCCCGATGGGGCGTTGGTGACGCTGACCGCAGATGCCGCCGCGGGCCGGTTGACGGTCGAAGCCGGACGATCGAACTTTTCACTTGCCACCCTGCCGCGCGAAGATTTCCCGGTGATGGCGAGTTCGGATTACGACACCAACTTTTCCGCGCCTGCCGGGGTATTGCGGCGCTTGTTCGACAAGTCGAAATTTGCGATCTCGACCGAAGAGACCCGCTATTATCTCAATGGTGTGTTCATGCATGTCGCCGATGCCGATGGTGGCAAGGTGCTGCGTTGCGTGGCCACCGATGGCCACCGGCTCGCCCGGATCGATGCGGATCTGCCCGAAGGCGCAGGAGACATGCCCGGCGTGATCGTCCCACGCAAGACGGTTGGCGAATTGCGCAAGCTTCTGGACGATGACGAAATGGCGATTGCGGTCTCGGTCAGCGAAACCAAGATCCGTTTTGCCACGCCCGATATCACGCTGACTTCCAAGGTGATCGACGGCACCTTCCCGGATTATTCGCGCGTTATCCCGCAGGGCAACTCGCGCCGTCTCGAGGTCGACGCTGCCGAGTTTGCGCAAGCGGTCGATCGGGTGGCCACGGTGTCGTCCGAGCGGTCGCGAGCGGTAAAGTTGCAGCTGGAAGAAGACCGGTTGGTCCTATCGGTGAATGCGCCCGATAGCGGTGCGGCTGAAGAGGAGCTCGCGGTGGCGTATGGGGACGAACGGCTCGAAATCGGGTTCAACGCCAAGTATCTGCTGGAAATCGCCAGCCAGGTCGATCGCGAAAATGCGGTGTTCATGTTCAATTCCGCCGGTGATCCCACATTGATGCGGGAAGGCAATGACCAGAGTGCGGTTTACGTGGTCATGCCGATGCGTGTCTGATCCGCGCCGGCCTGAACGTCGCGCATCGCTGCACCGGGCACCGGCGTGACAGGCATGTCCCTGTCCCTGACCGAACTCACCCTGTCGCATTTCCGCTCGCATAAACTCGGGCGGATCGCGCTTGATGCGCGCCCGGTTGCGGTTTACGGCCCCAATGGCGCAGGTAAGACCAACATCCTCGAAGCCGTATCGCTGTTGTCACCGGGTCGCGGATTGCGCCGCTCCAGCGCCGAAGAGATGACCCGCCGTCCAGAAGCGCTTGGCTGGAAACTGACCGCGGTATTGCGCGCGCAAGACACGCTACATGAAATCGAGACCTGGTCCGAGAACGGCGCCGCCCGACAGGTGCGGATCGATGGGAAACCGACAAGCCAGATTGCGCTTGGACGAATTGCGCGCGTCCTCTGGCTCATTCCCAGCATGGACAGGCTCTGGATCGAGGGTGCAGATGGCCGCCGGCGGTTTCTGGACCGGATGACGCTCAGTTTCATGCCCGAACACGCAGAACTGTCGCTGACCTACGAAAAGGCGATGCGCGAACGCAATCGGTTGCTCAAGGATCAGGTGCGCGACGCCCATTGGTATGCTGCGCTCGAGGCGCAATTGGCCGAGGCCGGTCATCGCATCCATCAGAATCGCCTGCGCGCGCTGGCATTGCTGTCCGCCGCGCAACAACGATCCGAGACCGCGTTTCCGGTCGCCGACCTCGACCTGGTTCAGACAGAGGGCGTGATGCCCGATGACGAGGCCGATCTGCGCGAAGCTCTGGCAGAAAGCCGCTTTCGCGATCTGGCGGCAGGCCGCACGCTGGTCGGGCCGCACCGGGCCGATCTCCTGGGGGTATATGCCGCCAAATCGGTGCCGGCTCGCGATTGCTCGACGGGCGAGCAAAAGGCCTTGCTGGTGTCGCTGATCCTCGCCAATGCCCGGGCGCTGGCCGAGCAGATCGGCACACCGCCATTGCTGCTGCTGGATGAGGTTTCGGCCCATCTGGATGCCGACCGGCGCGCCGCACTATATGACGAGATCTGCGCGTTGGGCGCGCAGGCATGGATGACGGGCACCGGCCCTGAATTGTTCGAAGAGCTTGGCGAACGTGCACAAAAGCTGGAAGTCACCGAGGCAGACGGCATCTCGCGGATCGCCACGCCCTGACCGCGCTCGCGCGGATCGGCCTGCACGTCATCGCACCACAAAATATAGCGCAACCGCGTGACAATCCCCCCCATAATTCGTATAAGATGCAAAAAAGAAAAGGGATATTTCGGATGTCCGAAAACGCGAAGCTGCCGGAAGAGTATGGCGCAGATTCCATCAAGGTTCTCAAGGGCTTGGAGGCCGTCAGAAAACGCCCTGGCATGTATATCGGCGATACCGATGATGGATCCGGTCTGCATCACATGGTTTACGAGGTCGTCGATAACGGTATCGACGAAGCGCTGGCCGGCCATGCGGATGCGGTAACCGTCAAGATCCACGCCGACAGCAGCGTTTCGGTCAGTGACAATGGCCGCGGCATTCCCGTGGGTATTCACGAGGAGGAAGGCGTGTCTGCCGCCGAGGTCATCATGACCCAGTTGCATGCCGGCGGCAAATTCGACAGCAATTCGTACAAGGTCTCCGGCGGCCTGCACGGCGTGGGGGTTTCCGTCGTCAATGCGCTGTCGGTCTGGCTGGAACTGCGCATCTGGCGCGACGGCAAGGAACATTACGCGCGTTTTGAGCACGGCGAGACCACCGAACATCTGCGGGTGGTGGGCGACGCGGCCGGCAAAAGCGGCACCGAGGTGCGCTTCCTCGCCTCGACCGAGACCTTTTCCAACCTGGATTATTCCTTTGAGGTGCTCGAACGGCGCTTGCGCGAACTGGCCTTTCTCAATTCCGGCGTGCGTATCATCCTGATTGACGAGCGCCCCGCCGAACCCCTGCGCAGCGAGTTGTATTACGAGGGCGGGGTCAAGGAATTCGTCAAATATCTCGACCGGCACAAGACCTCGGTGATGGACGAGCCGATCTTCATCACCGGCGATCGCGACGATATCGGTGTCGAAGTGGCCATGTGGTGGAATGACAGCTACCATGAGACGGTGTTGCCCTTTACCAACAATATTCCGCAGCGGGATGGCGGTACACATTTGGCCGGCTTCCGCGGCGCGCTGACCCGGACGATCAACAACTATGCCCAGTCCAGCGGCATCGCCAAAAAGGAAAAGGTAAACTTTACCGGTGACGATGCGCGCGAGGGACTGACCTGTGTGCTTTCGGTCAAGGTGCCCGATCCCAAGTTTTCGTCCCAGACCAAGGACAAGCTGGTCAGTTCCGAGGTGCGGCCGGCGGTCGAAGGGCTCGTGAATGAAAAGCTCGCCGAGTGGTTCGAGGAAAACCCGACCCAGGCCAAGACGATCGTGGGCAAGATCATCGAGGCGGCGCTGGCGCGGGAGGCGGCGCGCAAGGCCCGCGAACTGACACGGCGCAAGACCGCGATGGACGTGAACTTCCTTGCCGGCAAGCTCAAGGACTGTTCGGAAAAAGACCCCGCCAAGACCGAGCTTTTCCTCGTCGAGGGCGACAGTGCCGGCGGCTCGGCGCAGACCGGGCGTGACCGGCGAACGCAGGCGGTGCTGCCTCTGCGCGGCAAGATCCTCAATGTGGAACGCGCACGGTTCGACCGGATGCTGTCGAGCCAGGAGATCGGCAATCTTGTCATGGCGCTCGGCACCGGGATCGGCCGGGACGAATTCAACATCGACAAACTGCGTTACCACAAGATCGTCATCATGACCGACGCCGACGTCGACGGCGCGCATATCCGCACGCTGCTGTTGACGTTCTTCTATCGACAGATGCCCGAGCTGATCGAGGGCGGTTATCTCTATATCGCTCAGCCGCCGCTCTACAAGGTTTCACGCGGCAAGTCCGAGGTTTACCTCAAGGACCAGGCCGCCTTTGACGAATACCTGATCCAGCAGGGTGTCGATGGCGCGATCCTGCGCCTGGCCTCCGGCGAAGAACTCTTGGGTCAGGATCTCGCGAGGGTTGTCGACGAAGCGCGGCAACTGCGCCGTGTGCTTGATGCTTTCCCAACGCATTATCCGCGCCACATTCTGGAACAGGCCGCCGTCGCAGGCGCGTTTGTCCCGGGCGCTGTGGATGCCGACCTGCAGGGCGTCGCCGACAAGGTGGCAACCCGGCTCGACCTGATCGCACTGGAATACGAACGCGGCTGGCAAGGCCGCATCACGCAGGATCACGGCATTCGGCTCGCGCGAATCCTGCGCGGAGTCGAAGAAGTCCGCACTCTCGATGGACCGATGCTGCGCTCCGGAGAAGCGCGCAAGACCGGCAGTTTCACGCAAAGCCTGCAAGAGATCTATGCGACGCCCATCACGCTTGTACGGCGCGACCGGACGCAAACCATCTATGGTCCGATCGGCCTCTTGGATGCGATCCTCGATGAGGGCGCAAAAGGACTGACGCTGCAACGCTACAAGGGCCTTGGCGAAATGAATCCGGATCAGCTCTGGGAAACGACGCTCGACCCCGACGCCCGGACATTACTGCAGGTCAAGATAGAAGATATGGCCGAAGCCGATGATCTCTTTACCAAACTGATGGGCGACGTGGTCGAACCACGAAGGGAGTTCATCCAAAAAAACGCGCTGAGTGTCGAGAACCTCGATTTCTGATGTGTTGTAAGATCGCGTGTAGTCATGCGCGATCCCCATAAGTTTGCGCGATTTGCCCAAAGGTTTGCGCGGCGACTGCGCGGAGCGTCACACATTTCAGTCGATCCATGCCTCCAAGGGGAGAGTGTTAAGCCATTTGCGCATATTGCGCCATCGTGGCACTTCCCGATCGAGAACAGCAGTGAACCTCTGATCGTGCCGAGGTGAAATAAGGTGGGTTAGCTCGTGCAAAATCACATAGACGATCATGGCCTCTGGCTTTTCACGAGCGAAGAGTTCTACCAGATGATCCGTTTTTCGACATTGTAGCTGCCCCACCAATCCGGATGCACGTCCCAGACCTGCAATCCAGGTGTCGAACCCTGGAGGTGCCCAATCAAGAAGACGATTTTCAAGATCTTGAAGATCAGCTCCCTTTTCGCAATGTCGTCGAAGGCTGGTTCCAAACTACGGCGGAGCTTTCGTTCCTTCTTGGCGCTGTGATGTGATCTCCGGAAATGCCCCCGATTTTGGTTAGAGTTTTTCGCATCGAATCTCTGGCTGAGAGAGGAACGGAAACGCATGAAAGTACCGAAATTCACGGACGCGCAGAAGGCGTTCATCATCAGGCAGGCGGAGGACGGTTCATGGACTTCGCGCACGGTCAACTGGCAACGGGGCAAAAGATCAGGGTTTTGACGGTGGTGGACACCTTCTCTCGCTATGTGCCAGTGCCCGATGCGCGGTTCGGTTATCGAGGTGAAGATGTCGTCGCGACGCTCGACCGGCTGTGCCGGCGGATCGGCTATCCTGTCACGATCCGGGTCGGCCAGGGCGGCGAGCCATCTCGCGCGACATGGACCTATCAACGCAGTGTCACGCTCGACTTCTCGCGACCGGGCAAACCGATGGACAACGTCTTCATCGATGCCTTCAACGGCAGGTTCCGGGCGGAATGCCTGAACAGCCACTGATTCATGAGCCTTGAAGACGCGGCCGAAAAGTTGGAGGCTTGATTTAGAGACTACAATGAAGAACGGTCGCACAGTGCAATCGGGCACAAGGTTCCGGCGGACCTGATGAACTCTCCACACGACACCAGCCAGTGCACCTGATTGGAGGGCGTAAACTCTGACAACGGCCGAGATCGCGTCGGGTAGCACATCACCAACCTGCAGACTTTTGTTGTGAACAAGCGACCGGCAGAGGCAGGTCACTCATGTACGATAGTAACAGTGGGTTTCTCAAATATTCAGTCGCTGTTTATGCGTTGGGTTAGCGCGCTCGAAGGCTCTGCCTTTCCCGCTATCGCGCCTGCCGCGTGCAGATCGGTCAGCAACTCGGATCGGGCCCGCGAGGCTGCGTTGCCACTCAATCGCAGGATATGGCTCGGGTGCCAACTCACCATGACCGCGCCACCGTCAAGTGCCGTTTCTATTTCGCCACGCCGGGCGCGCAGCGGCAAGTCGGTGCCGGTCAAAGCATAAGCGGCAGTTGCGCCAAGCGCCAACGCCAGTTTCGGCTTGACCAGCCGCCGTTCCAGATCGAGCCACCAGCGACAGTGTTCGATTTCATTGCGGTCGGGTGACTGGTGGATGCGTCGTTTGCCGCGCGGCCGGAACTTGAAGTGTTTCACCGCGTTGGTTTTCCAGACCGGGCCAATGCCAGCATCCCTGATGAGCTGGGTGAGCAATTGTCCCGCCGGACCGATGAAGGGGCGACCTGCGATGTCCTCGTTGTCGCCGGGTTGTTCGCCCACGATCATCAGCGGTGCGGAAGGATCGCCCTCACCCCAGACGGTTTGCGTCGCGGCTTCGCAAAGGTCGCAGCGACGGCACCGGGATGCGGCATCCCGGGCGTCGTCCATCGTCTGGGGCAGCGCGGAGATTTCGGGAACAGACAATCGGTTCAGAATACGCTCGGCGCGTGCAGGTGCCCGGGTCGGCATGGCGGCGTGCATCGCGGCGACGCGGCTCTCGGCGTCCGCCAGCATGTCCGGTATGAGCCTGGTTTCAGGAAGGTTTTTCCAGTACTTCAGCGGCATCTCCGAGCGCATGGCCTGAAGATGCAGGCGCGCCGGATTGAAAATATTGCTGAAATAAGTGCCCCAGAGAGCCTCTGACGTATCTTCCGGCAGGTCGGGCCGCTCCGCAGGCGGATGGAAGCTCAGAATACCCTCCTCGAAGCGAGCCACGCCAGTTGGAGTCGCGATTGCCCAGTCCATATCGGCAAACCGGCGGGCGAAGAACGGCGTTGCGATTTCGAGGATCAGGTGATCCGGTTCGAACCATGCACCAAAGCGACGGCGGGGCCCGTCGGACGGCAATTCGCGAAATCGGACAAACGCATGCATCTTGTGAACATCACGTCCGACCGCTTTCTGCAAACGCGCCAGCTTGCGTGACAATGGATCAGCGGGGTTCGTCAGGGCGCGCCGGTCGGTCTGATGACGATAAAGCGCCTCATAAAGCAGGGCAGGGGCGTTCGCCTGCGTGTGGCAAAGCACCGATGCTGCCGCTTTCAGGAAGCTCCTGGTCACTGTCACATCTGTCGGTCCGTCCATGCCGGGAGCCGCAGTGCCTGTGAAAAGCCCTTCATCCCCACTGCGGTCCCAAACGATTTTGTCCGGTGGCACATGGTTCACGAGGAAGCGGCGGGCGTTGTCGCGCCAGACGTCAAAGAACCCCCGCTGGGGCAGCGACACATGGTACATCAAAACAGGCTCAGTTGCTTTGGCGGTGTGGCGAACCGCGCGCGCAGGTCGTCACGGTCGGTCAGAGCCCCCGGTGACCAGTCCGGCATCGTCACAAAAGATTTGGCGACGCCCATCCGTGCGCCGATGCGGATCAGATCGCCATAGCGCAGGGCACCTGACCGCCGGGCGGTCAGAATACGGCTCACCGTCCGTGTTCCAAAGCCCGGCACCCGCAACAGCGTGTTGCGGCCGGCGCGATTGATGTCGACCGGAAATAAGCCCCGGTTCGCAATCGCCCATGCCAGCTTGGGGTCAACGTCCAGATCGAGATCGCCCGAAGGCGCGGTACTCGTGATCTCTTCCACGTCGAAACCGTAGAAGCGCAAAAGCCAGTCCGCCTGATATAGTCTGTGTTCCCGCATCAATGGCGGTTTGACGAGCGGAAGAGCGACGGAAGCGTCGGGGATGGGTGAGAAAGCAGAATAATATACACGCTTCAGCTTGTATCCGGTATAGAGCCGGGTTGCGGTGGTCAGAATATCCCGATCGTTCGCGGAGTCGGCACCGACAATCATCTGGGTCGATTGCCCGGCGGGCGCGAACCGCGCGGCGCGCTTGCCTGTATGACTTTTTTCTCGGCTTTCCTGACGTTTCAAGCGGACAGCGGCCATCGCCGCGCGGATCGTTTCGGGCTTTTTCTGGGGGGCAAGCGCGCGGGTGCTGGAATCGCGCGGCAGTTCGATGTTGACCGAAAGACGGTCGGCATACAGGCCCGCCGCGTCAATCATGTCTTGGCTCGCTTCGGGGATGGCCTTGAGGTGGATATACCCTTTGAACCCGTGGTCGCGTCGAAGCGTGCGCGCAATGCGGACCATATCCTCCATCGTGTCGTCCGGGCTGCGAATGATCCCCGAACTCAGGAACAGCCCCTCGATGTAATTGCGCCGATAGAATTCAAGCGTAAGCGTCACCACCTCTTCGGGTGAAAAGCGGGCGCGCTCAACTCCGCTGCTCACGCGGTTGATGCAATAGGCGCAATCATAGATGCAGAAGTTGGTCATCAGGATCTTGAGCAGGCTGATACACCGCCCGTCTGGCGTATAGGCATGACAGATCCCGCTGCCCCCGGCGCTTCCCAACCCGCCGTCGCGAGAGTCGCGACGCGTCGTGCCGGACGAAGCGCAAGATGCATCATATTTCGCGGCATCGGCGAGAATGGCCAGTTTTTCTTGGAGCGTTCTTCGCATAGAACAAAGATAGAACAAAACGCATGATCTGCAAGTGTGTGATGACCGGCGTGAATTGAATCCACCTGGCTCCATCCTCGCCGGCGCCCACATGATCCGATGCTTCCGATCTTCGAAAAGCATATGTTATTGAGTTGACGGCCCGACTGGTGCCATTCAGATCGCTGGTCTTCCCCACCGATGTTGCCCACCGCAATGTTCAGGAAAACGGTGGAAACACATTCGTCGCCAGATCGAGCCCGACTGTGATGATCTCCCAAATGACCGCTCTCATTTGTGGACCGTTGCAGACCCACCTTTGCACAGGGATGCCGTCACATCATCAGGACCCACGGGACCAATTCAGTCCGCCCCGGTTTCGGCTGAAATCGCACGGGACAGCATGGCGCGGAAGCTCTTCGCGCCCGCATCGAGGCCAAGGTCGATATGCGGGGTTCTGGCGTGTTTCATGCCGCGATGCACTTCTTCTAGGATCGCGCGATCCTCTTCAAAGGCCATGCGGGCGCCCTTGTTCATATATTCGGACACCTCGCGGTCATCGGCATGGTCGTTGCGGTGCTGGAACCAGAAATATCGGGTGCGGTCAGCGTCCAGCGGGGTCATGAAATTGTAGGAAATGTTGATGAACGTATCCTGCACGGGATTGGAATCATAGCCGCCGGTGCCGACAGGTGTATAGACCGACTTGTTCAGGCCGATGCCGGGCAGACACATCTCGTAATGCTGCAGGCGGTCGCAATTCCCGCCGAACCGCAGCAGCCTTTCGTAATAGGGCGAGGGCGGCTGATCGCTGATCCAGCGTGAAACCACGACACCGGTGTCGTGGCGTTCCAGGTTCAGCGGCTCGCCATCAGTGCCGGCCCCGGCAAAAGACGAGACATGCACCCAGGCCACATGGCTGGGATCGAGAAGATTGTCGCATATCCACAGATAGTTGCAGTCGATATCCATCGCGCCGCCATCGGTCATGCCCCAGGCGGAATTGTCGAAATTCTCGATAGGAAAGATCAAATCCGGATCGGCGAGGTCCGGATCGCCCATCCAGATCCACAACAGACGATAGCGATCGGCGACTGGATAGGATTTGACCACAGCGCGCCGGGGAATGGCGTTGGTCTGGGTGGGTGCGGCGACGCATGTTCCGGCGCAGTCGAATGTCAGCCCGTGATAGCCGCATTCCACATGATCGCCCTTCAGGTTCCCGTGCGAGAGCGGCAGTTTCCGGTGCGGGCAGGCATCCTCCAGCGCCACAGGGGTGCCGTCTTCCTTGCGGTAGAGCACAATATTCTCGTCCAGAAAGGTCTCGGGCCTGAGGTTGCGTCCTATTTCCTCGCTCCAGCCCGCCACATACCAGCAATTTCTAAGATACATCCCCGAACCCTTTCCCGCTTGGCCGATTGGCAGCGGCATCTTGCATCAATCGGGTGCGCGGCGCTATCACGCAGGATTAATATGGAGATTAGGCTGGCTTATCGTTCTGCGGGATAGCATCAGGCAGTCCGGGGTTGGCGGCCACCTCGTTCCGGATCCACGAGGTAAAGTCGCGCACCTTGGCGCTCTGACCGGGATCGTGCCGGTAGACAAGCCAGTAGGACAGGGGCGATTGTGTCGCTGCCGTGAAGGGACGAACCAGCCGCCCGTCGCACAGCGCGTCCACCACCAGCGGTGTGCGACCAAGGGCGACGCCAAGCCCCTGAATCGCCGCTTGTACCACCATGTTCGATTGCCCGAAACGTCGGGATTTCAGCGGCTTGGGCAGGGTCAGGCCGCAATTGCGCGCCCAGAACTCCCAAGTCGGGGCGGCATTGCCAAAGCTCTCATTGTCGTCATGCAGCATCGTGTGATGGGCCAGATCGTCGATTGTTTTCAAACCCTTCCCACCGTCCAGCAGCGATGGCGCGCAAACCGGGGTCAGGCTTTCCTGCATTAGAAGCTCGACCTGAAAACCGGGGTAATCGCCCAATCCATATCGGATCCCGATATCGGCATCGGCGGCCGAAAACGGGTGTTGTCCGGTATCGGTCGCAATCGAAACCGCGAGATGCGGGTGGGTCACATCGAAATTGTAAAGCCGGGGAAACAGCCAGGTAAAGGCAAAACCGGGCAGGCAACTGATTACGATGGTATTTTCCGACCGGGTACGGTCGCGCAACTGGGCACAGACATCCGATATCCGACCGAGCCCGTCCGAGATCGCCCGCGCCAGTTGTTCGCCCTCGCGCGTGGGGCGCGATCTGCGGGCGCCCCGGATCAGCAATTCATGGCCAAGCCACTCCTCCAGAGCCTTCACATGCTGGCTGATCGCGCTCTGACTGACGCCCAGTTCCTGGGCCGCTGCGGAAAAGCCCGAATGGCGGACCACCGCTTCGAAAGCGCGCAACGAAGAAAAGGGCAGGTTCATGATCATATTAGCCAACCTAATGCCATACATTATTGAAATCAAATAGATGGCGGGCTGATGCGAAGGCTAAGATCGCGCTGGTTCCGAATGAGTGAAAAGGACAGTGCGGATGCAGAACATGTCGCCGGAAAACGGAGCGATCAACCTGCTTCGCAACTGTGCGGATGCGCGGCCCGGCGAGCGGTTGCTAATCGCTTATGAGGCGCCCGAATATGGGTATTTCGACGCGGCTTCGGTCGGCGTGGTAACTCGGGCGGCGCAGTCAATCGGACTGAAGGTGGATACGCTCGATGTCGGGTTCGACCCGGACACGCCACAACTGTCGCCCGCCTTGCGGGAACGGTTCAACACCGCTGATATCGTGGTTTTCCTGGCACGGCTCGGGGATCAGCTGCGCTTCAGCGAAATGCCGGCGGGCAAACGTGTCGTGGTCAGTTTCGCGCTGTCCGAACATCAGTTCGGCTCGGGCTTTGCCAATGGTCACCACGCCGCGTTCCTGGCGCTGAAAGATGCGGTCAACCGGGTTTTCCATGGGGCCGGACGGGTGCGTATCACCTGCCCGCGGGGCACCGAGATCACTGGCCGGCCGCAGATGAACATGACGTCCGCGGGCGATACCAGCGTGCGGCGGTTTCCGATGTCGGTTTTCACACCCGTGCCCGCGCACAGCTTTTCGGGGCGCGTGGCGCTTGGTTTCCTGACCGGGACGGGATCGCGCTATTACGATGGCTACTCGACCGAGTTCGATGCGCCGGTATTTGCACGGCTTGATCAAGGACGGCTGACCGGATTCGAAGGGCAGGCGCGGGACGTGGCGCGCGCCAATGCGCAATATGACCGGGTCGCCGCCCGGTTCGGGATCGATCGCGATTTCGTTCATTCCTGGCACGCGGGTATTCATCCGGGATGCGGTTTTCCCTGGGACATGCGTCGGAATTGGGAACGCTGGGGAGGCGCCGCTTTTGGTAATCCCCGGATCCTGCATTTTCATACCTGCGGCGCCTATGCCCCCGGCGAGATCAGCTGGAATGTAATCGACCCGACTATCGAGGTTGATGGTCTGATCCTGTGGGACAGGGGCGCGTTCATGGCCCGACGGCTGCCCGGCGGTCCGGAAATTCTGGCACAATACCCCTGTGCAGAGGCTCTTTTCCAGCAACCTGACACCGATATCGGGCTGCGCGAGGCCGGTTGAATGACCTCTGCGGCCGCGCGGCGACACTTGATCGAATCGCGCATCGCTTTTAATTCTTGTGGCAATAGGGTCGAAAGGACGCGGCCCTATGGTGCGGAGCACTTCCGTCTCCGGCGCCGGCGATGACGAAGATGGTGGACGAAACCCGCCTCCGTGCCCGGCAGATCTATGGAAATTCCGATGACACAAGGTATTGTCACGCCTCTGACTCAGGCGCTTGCAGAAGGCAAGCTGACCCGTGACGAGTTGAAATCCTTTATGAGGCGATCCGACGGGCCGGCGCTGCGCAAGCTCTGTCTTTGGGTCCTGGCGCTGGTCGTAACAACCACGCTGGTTACTCTGGCTTGGGACAGCTGGCTGATCTGGCCGGCGATGTTGTTGCAGGGAATTCTGCTGGTGCATCATTTCTCGTTGCAGCATGAATGTGTGCATTACACGGTGTTCCGAACCCGAAAGCTGAACGATGTCGTTGGGCAGATTTGCGGTGCCATCATCATGCTGCCGCATCGGTTTTTCCGCTATGAGCACTGCGACCACCACACCTATACTCAATTGACCGGCAAGGACCCCGAGCAGATCCCGATGCCGAAAACCTATGGAGAATATCTGCTGTACCTATCGGCGCTGCCCTATTGGAAAACCAAGTTCACCGAGGTCGCGCGCCACGCCTCGGGGCGGCTGTCCGAAACGGAAAAGCGCTTTATCCCGAAGGAAGAACATGCTGCCGTTTATCGCGACGCGCGCATGATGCTGGGCGCCTATGCGCTGGTCTTTACCGGCATGGCGGTCACCGGCTGGTGGGGGCTGGTCTGGTACTGGATCATTCCGCTGCTTCTGGGCGAGCCGGTGATGCGCTTCGTGCGCATGACCGAGCATGTGGGCCGTCCCGCCGTGGCGCAGATGAGTGACAACACCCGGACCAATCTGGTCTCGGCGCCATGGCGGTTCCTGTGCTGGAACATGAACTATCATGCCGAGCATCACTATGTCGCCTCGGTGCCCTATCACGCGCTGCCGCGCCTGCATGAAAAGCTGCGCGATCACATCCATGTGGAGCCGCGCGGCTATCTGGGGGCGCATCTGGATATCCTGAAGCAGATCCGCGAGGCCCGGGCATGAGCGATAAGCCCTGGCAGGATGCGATCCCTGTTGCCGATCTGGAATCGGGCTGGGTGACGCGGGTGACGGTAGGCCGGCGCCCGGTTGCGGTTTATGACACGCCAAGCGGGCTTTATGCGTCGCTGGCATTGTGCAACCACGGCGGCGCCGACCTGTGCGACGGCTATTTCGATGGCCATGTCATCGAATGTCCTCTGCATCAGGGAGCGTTCGACGTACGCGACGGCAAGCCGGTGGCAGCACCTGCAACCAAGCCGATGCGGGTGCTGGAGTTGCGTGTCAGGGACGATATGGTTCAGGTGCGGTTCTGATACACCCGTCGCGCATCAGCGCTCGTTTTTACCGGCGCGCTTTTCCAGTCGGCTAAACAGCCGTGATAGCGAAAAGCAGATCACGAAATAGAAGCAGGCGGTGGTGATCCACGCCTCGAAGATCATCCGCGTCGAGGCCACAAGCTCGACGGTCTTATAGGTCAGTTCCTGTACCGAGATCAGCGAGATGATCGAACTGTCCTTGATCAGCGAAATGAACTGGTTGGCCAACGGCGGCGTCACTTTCTTCAGCGCCTGCGGCATGACCACATAGCGCATTTGCTGGAACCGGCTCATGCCAATCGAGCGGGCGGCCTCCCATTGACCCTTGGGGATCGACTGGATGCCGGCGCGGACGATTTCGCCGACGAAGGCGCTTTCAAAGAGCGCCAGCACGATCACTCCGGAGATCATCGACGGGAAGCGGCGCATCTCGCCAAAGAAAAATTCCCAAACACCGTTGTCGTCCTGCCGCGCGATCCCGCGTGCCCAGCGTTCGAGGTTGAGCGCGTCGATAAATTGTTGCGACAGGAAGAAATAGAAGATGAAGACCACCACCACGGGTGGGATATTGCGCAGCAATTCCAGATAGGTGCGCGCCAGCATTCGGATGGTCAGGTTGGCCGAACAGCGCGCGACACCCAGCACCGTCCCGAGGATTAGCGCCAGGATCGAGGCATAGATCGAGATGCGGATCGTGGCGATAACGCCTTGCAACAGGAGATTTGCGAAATATTCCTCGCGCCCGGAATGCCAGCCCACGATATAGCCAGGGATCAGGTTCCAGCGCCATTTATAGTTCAGCGTGCCTTCTATCGTGAGCCAGACATAGGCAAAGAACCCGAACAGAACGAGCGCGATGACATAATCGGGCCATTTGAGTTTCCGAAAGAACCGGCTCACCTTGACCTCGCTCCTGCAGGTGTCTGACGAGGGCGGTCGCGCTGCCCCCGTGTTTCAAGTGAGGGTTATTGCGCCACCTGGTCGGCCCAATCCTCGGTCGCGAACCAGTAATCGTGACGCTCTTTCAGCCAGCCGGACCGCCATTGCTGCGCGATCCAGTTGTTGAAATAGTTCAACGCATCCGGGTCGCCACGGCGCACGGCAAAGCCTTCGCCGGTCGGGTTGAACAGGGTGTCGAATGGCACGGAGAGGACATCCGGATTGCGCCCCGCCTCGCGGTTCGGGGTAGGCTGCGACGACATGGTGGCATGTGCGTTTCCGTTCAGCACCTCCTGGGTCGCGGCACCGTCCTCGTCAAACAGCAGAAGCTGCGCTTCGGGAAAGCGCTCGGCGATGACCACGGCTGGTGTGGCGCCACGGCGGGCGGCGAAAATGATCTCGGGCGAGTTCAGATCCTCAAGAGACATGCCTTCGGTCATATTTGTGTTGGTCAGAATGCCCAGGCCGGTAAAGGCATAGGGATCGGTAAAATTGACCGTCAGGTTGCGCTGCGCGGTCCAGGACATACCCGAGATGATCACGTCGAAATTGCCACCCAACAGCGCCGGAATGATGCCGTCCCAGGCGGTGGGTACGAACTCGACCTCGACGCCCATATCCTCGGCCAGCTTGCGGCCCACATCCAGCTCGAACCCGATCAGATCGCCGTTCACATCGCGCATCGACCAGGGCACGAACAGCGACAGCCCGATGCGGATGACACCCTCTTCCTGGATTTGGGTGATCACGCTTTCCGATGTCAGCGTCTGGGCCGCAGTCTGAGCCGCAGCGGGCAGGGCGAGGCCCGCCGCCAATGTCGCGCCAAGCGCGGCACCGAGCATTCTGCGAGTGATACTGGTCATGTCTTGTCTCCTTGTTGGGTCGAAAGGCCTCGATGTTGTTTTTATTGGTCGACGGTGTATCTGCGTTCCAGATACGAAACGCCCACGGACAGGATCAGCGTGACGGCCATGTAGATTGCGGCCACGGTGAACCAGATCTCGAAGCTCATGAATGTTTCCGAAATGATATTGCGCCCGATGGTGGTCAGTTCGACCACGGCGATCACGCTGACGATGGCTGAACTCTTGATGAGATGCACGGCTTCGCCTGTCATCGGTGGCAGCATGAAACGGATGGATTGGGGCAAGACGATATAGCGGTAGGTCTGCGCGGTGGACATGCCAACGGATTTCGCGGCCTCCCACTGGCCCTTGGGCACTGCGTTGATGCCGGCCCGGAAAATTTCTGAGATCAGGGCCGAGTGAAACACTGCAAGCGTCAGGATCGAGGCCCAGTAACGGTTCATGTGAAAAATCGGGCCGAGCACGTAATAGAAGAGATACAGCAGCACCAGCAGCGGGATATTGCGGACCAGTTCCAGAAATCCGATGGCAACGGGTGTGCCGATGGCCAGGCCCGACAGGCGAAGCAGCGCGATCAGCAACCCAAGGACCAGTGCCAGTGCAAAGGCAGTCACCGACAGTTGAACCGTGGCGGCGAGTCCCTGAAGCAATTCTCCAGGCTGAAACCCGTCATCGGTCAGGCTGTACAAATATTGCGGAACCCGATGCCACTGCCAGTTATACCCCATGTTCTGCGCCCCGATATAGGCGCCGTAGATGATCAGGCCCATGATGATCAGATACATTATCACCGAGGCCGGGACCGAACCCAGAATCCGGCGCAGCGCCGGCCTTTGCGGCAGAGGCTTGCCTTGCAGGCCCGAAAGATCGGGTCCAGCCATGATCAATGCTCCAGGATCTGGTCCAGGAACATGCGGCAGCGTTCACTGGAGGGATTGGTGAAGAACTGTTCAGGCGGAGAGATCTCGACGATCTCGCCGGCTTCCATGAATACCATCGTATCGGCTACCTTGCGGGCAAACCCCATCTCGTGGGTGACAACGACCATGGTCATCCCCGAGCGTGCGAGTTCGACCATCACATCGAGAACCTCGTTTATCATTTCGGGATCAAGCGCCGAGGTCGGTTCGTCAAACAGCAGGACTCGGCTTTCCATGCAAAGCGAGCGCGCGATGGCGACCCTTTGTTGCTGACCGCCCGAAAGCTGTGACGGGTATTTGTCTGCCTGATCGGGAATATGGACCCGCTCAAGATAATTACGCGCCGTCTCTTCCGCCTGTTTGGCCGATTGCTTGCGCACTTTCATCGGCCCGATTGTCAGGTTCTCAAGCACTGTGAGATGCGGAAACAGGTTGAACTGCTGGAACACCATCCCGACTTCCTGCCGCAGACGACCCATCTCTTTGGCACCTTCATGCACCTCGGTCCCGTCGACGACCAGAGTGCCGGAATTGTGCCATTCGAGACCATTGAAACAGCGGATCAGCGTCGATTTCCCCGATCCCGAGGGACCACAGATCACCATTTTCTCGCCTTGATGGACGGTCAGGTTGATATCCTTGAGCGCGTGAAAGTCGCCATAGAACTTGTCGAGATTCGTGACCTCGATAATGGTGGCAGGCTGGCTCATCGCACGGGTCCGGAACTGGCGCAGGCAAGGTGTGGAGGGGAGCCGATTTGCCTGGGGCTTGTCAAGAGCGGTCGCGCGACGCGAGGCCGATATGCCATGTTTGCTCCCTCAAGAAGTGTTGCGTATTGTTGAATATGGTTGCGTAAGATGCAATTATTCGTCAATGAAAAAGATGTGACGGTCGCGTATTCCCGCACTGGAACCGGCCCCGCCGAGAAAACCCGAAGGAGCGATCATGTCTGCATGGATCCGCATGCTGTCAGATGACGAGGCGAATGAGGTGCTGAAGGCGGCACTGGACCGTGCCCGCACCCCTCATGGCACGGTTGACAATGTCATGCGCGTACATTCTCTGCGGCCCAGTACCATGGATGGCCACGTCACCCTGTATCGTGCCTGTCTGCACGACAGCGCGAACACGGTTCCGATGTGGTTTCAGGAGGTGATCAGCTCCTATGTCTCGACGCTGAACACCTGTTCCTATTCCTATGCCAATCACTGGGCCAACGCCCGCCATCTGATCGGCGAAACGGCACGCGCCGATGCGGTCGAGGCCGCGATACAGGCGCGGCAGCCCGAGGAGGCGTTTGACGGTGCCGAATTGGCGGCCCTGCACTATGCCGAGAAGCTGACGCTGCATCCGGGCAAGATCACCGCCGCCGATGTCGAGGCGCTGCGCATCGCGGGCTGGGACGATGGCGAGATACTCGAAATCAACCAGATCGTTGGCTATTTCAACTATGCCAACCGGTTGCTCAACGGTCTTGGCGTGACCACCGACGGCGACGTGGTGGGTTATTACGCGAAAGACTGACCCCGGTGACACGCCCCGTCGAACAGCCCGGCAAACGCATTGACAAGGCCATCGGTGCCTCGCTCAAGGACCTGAGGGTTCAGCGGGGCCATTCCGCCCGCTCGCTTGCGGCACAATCCGGGGTTTCCGCCGCGATGGTCAGCCGAATCGAGAACGGGTTGGTCTCGCCCTCCATCGGAACGCTCGCCGCGCTGGCCGACGCGCTTGAAGTGCCGATCATATCGCTATTTCGCGAAGCGCGAACGGATCACACCGATTTTACGCTCGTGCGCCATGGCGAGGGATTGAAATCGACACGGATCACCGACCAGCACCGGCACGAATATATCAACCTCGCCATGCATGCGCGCAAGGATTTGCGATTTCAGGCAAGGCAGGTGACATTGCTGCGGGATAGCGGGAAACCACCGACCTATGTGGGCCATGGGGTGGTTTTCATACGAGTGATGGAGGGGGAGGCCATCTATCGCTATGGCCAGCAGGAAATGACCCTGGGCGCAGGTGACAGCATCAGTGTCGATGCCGAGCTGAATCACGGTTTCATCGAGATTCTGACTCCGGAATTCGTGTTCCTCACCGTACAGGCAGAGCACCCATGAGGGGGCAGCGTGGCACGCCCGATTGACGCGGACCTGACGAAAGGATCGATGGCCGGCCATTTCCGCATGCTGGCCATTCCCTGGGCGCTGGAGATGCTGTTCAATACGCTCTACAACATCGCCGACATGTATTTCGCAGGGCTGCTCGGCACCAGGGGCCAGGCCGGAATCCCGCTCGGCTATTAGGCCTTCTATATGTCGATATCGGTGGGGGTTCGTGAGCAAATGGAGGAGCAGTGCGCCGCCAGATGAGCTGAACCATATGTAACCGGTTTCGTCCAAGATGACCAAGTCGACCTTTTGCCAGAATCTAGTCATTCTTCCGACTTTGCCGAGCGCTTTTCTTGCTCCGGCGCATTAACCAGTTCCGAAGTCGAGAAGAAGCGGACCTTGCGCCTGTGATGCTCAATCGGCTGAACACCGATTGTTGTGGCATGACCTGCCCCCCCCCTGAAATCCCTCACCGTAATGTAGAGTCTGCGTCAACTCTGAAGTAGCAGACATATGCGAAAGAACCGTTTCACCGAGGCGCAGATAATCGGGATGATCAAAGAGCAGGGTTCAAGCGTTTAGCGATTGATCCAGTGGATCAATCGTAGCGCAGAACGGCATGCCGACGGCTGAGGTATGCCTCAGGCACGGTCTGAGCACCGCG
>NZ_JBGFGP010000094.1:0-10796 GCF_041224545.1 Sedimentitalea sp. XS_ASV28
CGGCCAGGATGAAGCGTTCATGAAACGCCCACTCTTCGTCCGACATCAGGTCTCGTGCCAAGCTGGTCTCCATTGCAGATACCAGTTTGAATCACGTTCAGCCCGCCCTGTTAACACCTTTTGTCAACACGGCCTAGGCACGCCGTATCACGACCAGGCGAGCCTCAAGGGCGTCGGCTGCGATTGCCTCGGGCTTGCGCGGGGCGTCTGGCGCGAGGTTGTCGGCCCCGAGCCTTTCCCGATCCCGCCCTACAGCCGGGACTGGGGTGAGACCTGCCCGTACGAGGTATTGGCAGAGGGCGCGCGCCGCATGATGCCGGAGATCGCCCCGGCCGATGCCACTCCCGGCGCGCTGATCCTCTTTAGGATGATGCCGCGCGCCATCGCCAAGCACGTCGGGATCCAGACCGGCCCCGACACCTTTCTCCATGCCCACGAGCGGCTCGGCGTGATCGAGGAACCGCTTACCCAACCCTGGCGGCGGCGCATCGCCTTCGCCTTTCTTTTCCCGCAACGCTGAGACCCCGACATGGCCACCCTCATTCTCGGCGCCGCAGGTGCCGCCATCGGCGGCTCGATCGGTGGCGCGATCCTCGGCGTCAGCGCGGCGACCATCGGTGGGTTCATCGGCTCCACCATCGGCTCGGTCGTGGACAGCTGGATCGTGTCCTCGATCGCACCGACGCAGCGGATCGAAGGGGCGCGGCTCGACAGTTTGCGCATCACGTCCTCCACCGAGGGGGCGGTGATCCCGCGGCTTTACGGCCGCATGCGGATCGGCGGCAACATCATCTGGGCCACCGATTTCCGCGAGGAGACGAAGACCACCACGCAAGGCGGTGGCAAGGGCGGCGGGGGGCGGCAAGGTCAAAACCACCGAATACCAGTACTATGCGTCGTTCGCCGTCGCTTTGTGTGAAGGCCCGATCACCGGCATCGGGCGCGTCTGGGCGGACGGCAAGCCGATGGACCTCTCCGGCGTCACCTGGCGTTGGTATCCGGGGGACGAGGCGCAGGCGGCCGATCCGTTCATTTCGGCCAAGATGGGCGCTGCCAACACGCCTGCCTATCGTGGCACGGCCTATGTCGTTTTCGAGGAACTGCCGCTCTCGAGCTACGGCAATCGCCTGCCGCAGCTCTCCTTCGAGGTGTTCCGGCCGCTTGCCGATCCCGACACTGCCGAGCGGCTGACCCGGGCCGTGACCCTGATCCCGGCCTCGGGCGAGTTCACATATGCCACCCAAGCCATCCGCAAATCCTCCGGCGGCACGAAGCAGGCCGAGAACCTGAACGCTCTGCCCGACACCTCCGACATGGTCGTGGCGCTCGACCGCCTGCAGGCCATGGCACCGGCCGTCGAAAGCGTCAGCCTCGTCGTCGCCTGGTTCGGCGACGACCTGAGCGCAGGATCCTGCAAGGCGCGGCCCGGCGTCGAGGTCTCGGCCAAGTCGACCACGCCCGCCAGCTGGTCGGTGAATGGCGTCAGCCGCGCGAATGCGTTCCTCGTCAGCCGCGACGATCAGGATCGTCCGGTCTATGGCGGCACGCCGTCCGATTTCGCGGTGGTGCAGGCGATACAGGAGATGAAGGCGCGCGGGCTGCGCGTGACCTTCTATCCCTTCATCCTGATGGACGTCCCGCCGGGCAACAGCCTACCGAACCCGTATTCCGACAATTCCGCCGAGGTCGATCAGCCCACATTTCCCTGACGCGGTCGGATCACCTGTTCAACTGCGGCAGGCTATGCCGGGAGCGTGGACAAGACGGCCACGGCGTCGAGCCAGGTCGCAGCCTTCTTCGGCACCGCCAGCCCCCCCCCGACTTCGCGATTTCGTGCGAGACCGTCTCCTGGACCGGCCCTTCGGGTGCACGAGGCGGCGGTTGCCGCCAAGCGCGCGCCCAGCGTCGCGCGGGAGAATGCGCCCGCGAGAATGCCGACCAGCGTCATGCGGATCTGCACGCTGGACAGGAAGCGGCCGGGATCCTCGGCCAGCCGGATGGCTGTGGCGGCCCCCTTGTTGCCCTTGTCGGCCACCATCTTCAGCCGCGCGTGCCGGCCGGAGACGATGGCGAGTTCGGAAATAGCCAGAAGGCCGTTGATCAGCGTCAGCAGAATGACGATCGCAATCTCAAGGTGCATTTTATCCAACTCTTGTCGAACGTTCGGCCATTGATCCTGATGATGGTGCATACTGTTGAGCGTATGCTGGCCACGGGTCCTGTGTGGTGCTTTGGGTCAGTTCCTGAAGATGCGGACTGCACTCGCGAGAGCGCCCTAAAGATCCAGTAGGTGGGCAAAGAAGTGCTCGCGCGCAACGAAGGGTTTGTCGCCGCGCCTGCAGAACTCCTCCTCCAGCGTATCCAGAAGGCGCCCGCAAAAGCGGCGAAAACGGAGCCGATCATGACCAGCCCCGCTACCGCGGTTCCCACCAACCATGCGGAAGCATTCACATCGAACACGCCGTACCACACGCCGCCGAGCGTCTGGCCCGGCGGGAAGGTCGCGATCGCGTTGGTGCGGGCCATGGCATCCGCGACGCCCGGCGCCATCGAGATCATGCCCGGTGTCAGCGTCTGAAAGGCGATAGCACAGATGACAAGGACGCACAGCGTCGTGGTCATCTCCGCGACTGCGGAACGCGCGCCTGCATATTCGCCAAGAGCGCCTGCGATCCGCTGGCCAAGGGCTTCAGCCTCTGCGGCGCTGGCGCGCCGGCGGATCATCTCGCGAAACTGCGGTGCCGCGAGGACGGCGCGCCAGGGCGGACGGGTCGCGGGCCAGGTCCAGAAGATCGGTCACGACGAGCATCTCGACCCGCCGACGGGACAGCCAGTCTGCCGTTTCTCTCCAGCCGATGCGGCGGCAAAGATATGCGGCGGAGCGGGTCAGCACGAGGACCGGCGACGAGGAGACGTTGACAGGCGCCCGGAGGATGTCCCATCCGAGGGCCGCGCCATTAAGCCAGGCGTTCCGGGCCAGGTGAAGTGCCGTGCCACGAAGCTGTCGACCATCGACCGGCGGCTGTCGAAGTACTCAAGGAGGAGCGGACTGCCGCTTCCCTCGGCGGTCAGTGCGCCCTTCGATGATGAGCCCATGGCGGTGACCCACCATCTCCTTTCTGTAAGCCATTCACGCGGGATGCGTTTTGCCAATCAAACGTCGGGCATTCGCGCTTTGGTACCAATCTGGAAATCTCGTATCGAGATAGCGCGACTGCAAGAGCTTCAGCGAGGATTCTTTTCTACCGGCCGACTTCGCAACCAGCTTTAATTTCTACGGCATCTTGTAGCCGACCCCTTTGATACACAGTTCTGCGCGTAAGGCGGATCAACTGCCTGCGAGGGCCAGTTGCCGTGGACTATCTCTATCTTATTGCCGGATTGGTGGGGTTGTTCTTCGGTGGCGAGGCGCTGGTGCGCGGCAGCGTCGGCATCGCCCGGCGCATGGCGATCCCGCCGCTGCTGATCGGCCTCACGGTTGTCGGCTTCGGCACCTCAACGCCCGAGTTGCTGGTCTCGGTCGATGCCGCATGGCGCGGGGTGCCCGATATCTCGCTTGGCAATATCGTTGGCTCCAACATCGCGAACATCCTGCTGATCATCGGCTTGTCGGCGCTGGTCTGGCCGATCAAGGTTATGGGGGCGACGCTGCGGCGCGACACTGCGGTGATGATGGCAGCGGCGCTGGTGCTCGTGCCTATCTTCGCCATGGCGCAGATGGGGCGGGCCGCAGGCTTGTTGCTGGTTACCGGACTGGTGGCCTACCTGGTTTGGGTCTACCGCCAGCCCGGTGCTATGGAGATCGAGGACGTTGGCGTGCCCGCTCCGGCCTCGGCGCTCGTGTCGGCGCTGTGGGTCATCGGCGGACTGGTCGCCCTGATGGTGGGCGCCCGGTTCCTGGTGAACGGCGCGGTCAACATCGCGCGCGGCTATGGCATCTCGGAAGCGTTCATCGGGCTTACCATCGTCGCCGTCGGCACGTCGCTGCCGGAACTGGCGACGTCGCTGATCGCCGCCTTCCGCCGCCAGTCCGAGATCGCCATTGGTAACATCGTGGGCTCGAACATCTTTAACGTGTTGGGCATTCTGGGTATGACCGCGCTGATCGCGCCGATCCCGGTGGCCTCGCGGTTCCTGACCTTCGATCTGCCCCTCATGATCGCCGTCTCGCTGGTCCTGACCGCACTGCTGCTGACCCGCCCGGTGATCGGGCGCGGGATCGGTGTGGCGATGCTGGCGGGCTATGTCGCCTACGTCTGGGCCGCCCAGGGATGACAAACGCGCCGACACACGATGTGAGAAGGCCTGGAGCGATCCTGTCGCGGCTTCTCGTTGTGCTGGCGCTTGTGCTGTTCGGTCTGCCGCAGGCCCATGCGGATGGCACGGCGGCGAATGCCGAGCTAGCTGCCCAGAGCCAGATCGAGCAGGCCCTTGGCATCCCCCTTACGCAGCGGCACCTGCTGCGCGCGCAGCTGCCCGACGATACGTCGCCAGACGCGGTCGTACCGGGCGCTGCCGTGCCGGCTTGGGCAACTTGCAAAGCTGCGACCATATCGCCTGCGCCGCACCAATCTCTCCTGACCATCGCAAACCGTATCCTGCCCCCGGTCCGAGGGCCGCCTGCGGTCTGACGCGTCTTCGTCAGACTGAACTCTCAGGCAAGAATGGATACTGAACATGCGCCGACCAGCATGGGTCGTGATGACCTATGTCGTCCTGCTGCTTCTGGCAGTTGCGACGGCCCTCCCGAATTTTCTCCCCTCGACCGTCCGAAGCACGCTGCCGGACTGGGCGACCAGCCATACCGTCTCGTTGGGTCTGGACCTTCAGGGCGGCGCGCATCTGCTGCTCGCCGTGGACCGCGATGATCTCGCCGAGTCGCGCCTGCAGGAATTGCGCGAAACCCTTGCAGCCGAAATGCGCGCCCGGAACCTGAACCCGGGCGCGATCCGCACCGAGGGTCTGAGCCTGTCGACTCCCTCGGACAACGCCTTGCTGGCGACCATGCGAGAAGTCGCCGCCGCAACAGCAGAGCCGGGCAGTCCCTCCGACTTCACCGTGGACCTGTCCGGCGGCAACCTGCGGCTTGAGTTGACCGAGGCCGGTTTGGACCGCGCCGCCTCCAGTGCCGCCGACAGCAGCCTCGAGGTGATCCGCCACCGCGTCGACCAGGTTGGTGTCTCGGAACCCGTCATCAGCCGGGTCGGCAAGGACCGTATCCTCGTGCAGATGCCCGGGGTGGAGAACCCGGCCCAGCTCCGTGAACTGCTGGGTTCGACCGCGAAGATGAGCTTCCAGATGGTCGCACCCGGTCCCGGGCCTGGCGTGTCGATGCTGGAGATGCGAGACGGCTCCGGCGCGATACCAGTCGAGGATCGCGTGGTGCTGTCGGGCGACCGGCTAGACCGGGCAGCCTCTGCTTTCGACCCAGATACCGGCCGTCCGATGGTCACCTTTGCCTTCGACCGGCAGGGGGCAGTCGTCTTTGGCAATATCACCGGGGCCAACATCGGCCAGCGTTTTGCCGTTGTCCTCGATGGCGCAGTGCTGACTGCGCCGGTGATCCAGGCCGCCATTCCTGGTGGTCAAGGCCAGATCACCGGCGATTTCACGGTCGAGGAGGCTCAAACGCTGGCAGTGCTGCTGACATCGGGCGCACTGCCCGCCTCGCTGGATATCATAGAGGAGCGTAGCGTCGGCGCCGCTCTCGGTGCAGATTCCATCAAGGCCGGGCTCATTACCGGTGCCGTGGGCTTGGCGCTGGTCGTGGCGACGATGGTGGGGCTTTACGGCGGCTGGGGCCTGCTGGCCAGCGGGGTTCTCGGGCTGAATGTCATGCTGACGCTGACGGCGCTCGGGCTACTGGGCGCCACGCTGACCTTGCCGGGGATCGCGGGCATCATCCTGTGCCTGGGGATCGCTGTGGACAGCAACATCCTGATCTTCAGCCGCATCCGCGAGGAGACGGCGAAAGGCGCCAGCGCCATCAAGGCGCTGACACAGGGCTATGCGCGGGCCTGGTCCACGATCCTCGATGCCAACATCACCACGCTGCTGGCGATGGTGCTTCTGTTCATGTTCGGCGCGGGCGCTGTCCGCGGCTTCGCCATCACCATGAGCCTCGGCATCCTGATCTCTATGTTCACCGCCGTAGTGCTGATGCGGATGATGATGGAGGCGCTGGTGCGTCGCCGCAAACCCGCGCGGCTTGTCATCGCCCCATTGATCGGCGGGGTACCCGCGCCTGGCGCCTTCTCGTTCATGAGGCGCGGGCGGCTCGCGCTGGCCTTGTCAGCACTGCTTTCTCTGGGAGCGGTGGGCGCGCTGGTGTGGCCTGGGCCGAACCTCGGCATCGACTTCACCGGCGGAGTGCAGATGGTGTTGCGGTCCGACGCGCCGGTACCGCTGGCAGAGCTGCGCGCGGCGATTGCGACGGGCGTGCCGGGGGATGCTAGCCTGCAGGCCTTCGGCGATCCGAACGAGGCGCTGATCCGCGTGCAGGGCGAGGCCGGGCAAGCCACGGTCGCTGCGGTGGAAGCGGCCGCCGCGCAGGCCGTTCCAGGCGCGGTTTTCAACCAGATCGACCTCGTCGGCCCGACCATCAGCGGCGAGCTTGCCACAACCGGGCTCATTGCCCTGTCGCTCGCGGTGCTGGGGATGCTGGCCTACATCTGGGTGCGGTTCGAGTGGCACTTCGCTGCCGGGGCCATTGCGGTGCTCTTCCTCGACATCACCAAGACCGTCGGTGTCATCGCGGTGACCGGGTGGGAGGTGAACCTGACCACCATCGTCGCCCTGCTGACGCTGATTGGCTATTCGGTGAACGACAAGGTGGTGGTCTATGACCGGATCCGAGAACATCTGCGGGGTGGTGCCGACGAGCCGCTGTCGGATGTGATCGACCGCAGCCTCAACCAGGTTCTGGCGCGCTGCATTTTCACCTCCGGCACGACGCTGGCGGCGCTGCTGCCGATGGCGATCTGGGGTGGACAGGCCGTCGCCGGGTTTGCCTGGCCGATGATCGCGGGGGTTGTGATCGCGACGGGATCATCGCTGTTCGTCTCGGGGCCGGTGCTGGCATGGCTCGCCACACGCAGCCCGGCTGAGAGGAGCGGACCCACATTAGAGCAAGCAGGCTAGGCGAAGCACGCGCCGGGAGAAGCAAAGCTCCTGGCGCAATTCGCCTGGCGGCGTTCAGACATTTTCATCGCACGAGACAGATCATGCTCACGCAAACGAAGGGCCCTGATTTACACTCTGTCAAGGTGTCGGCGGGTCCTGATCTTGAGGAAGTCAATGAGCAAGGCGAATTTACCGCCGGAACCATTGAGGAAGGTGCGGAAACCTTTGCAGTCAAGACGTATGGCAAAATCTTCGGCATCACACGTCAGGCTATCATCAATGACGATCTCGATGTGTTCTCGAATATGTTCCCCCTTCTTGGTCAACGTGCCGCCAGCACTGAGGCGAAACTGTTCGCCGGATTGCTGGAAGAAAATGCCGGGCTTGGCCCTCATCTCGCGGATGGCAGAACGCTTTTCCACGCAGCACACGGAAACCTTGCCTCTGCATCTATGACGCTGTCTGTCGCAAGCTTGGGTATCGCGCGGGTTGCCATGCGCCGCCAAACCGGCTTGGCAGGTGAGGCAATCAATGTGGTGCCCGCCTTCCTTGTGGTTCCGCCTGAGCTGGAAACGCTCGCTGAACAGGTCTTGACTGAGATCGCAGCAAGTGAGGTTGCCAACGCAAATCCCTTCGCGGGCAAGCTGCGGTTGCTTGTTGAGCCTCGCCTTGCCAGCCCTACCGCGTGGTATCTCTGCGCCGCCCCGGGTGCGCCTGACAGCTTACAGCACGCTTACCTTGACGGTGCCACCGGGCCTCAGCTCTTCACGCGCGAGGGCTTTGAGGTTGATGGCATCGAATACAAGGTCCGCATGGATTTCGGCGCGGGTTTCACGGGACATCGCGGCTGGTATCTGAGCCCTTCGGCATAAGCTGACGGTTCGGCATATCGCCACTGAGATCGTGCGGCAGGTTTTTTTCAACTTTCCTCCTGTCGCACGCTTCGGGATGCTTGGAGCCTGAGGCCAAGCATTCCACAAAGCCCGGTGAGGTTCTTCCTTGCCTTACCGGGCAATTCTATTGGGTATGACTATGGCAAACTCTGTAATTCCATCAAACGCGCCCGCGATCTGCGTAAGCAAGTCCGCCGCCGCTGCGATGCTGAACCTGTCGCCCGGCAAATTCTCTGAGCTGGTTTTGTCCGGTGCCATGCCAAGGCTGCGGTGCGTCGACTCTCGCCGCCTGTGGCCGGCGAGTGAACTGTACGTTTGCGCGGCGGCACTGCCCATGCAGGATGAGGATGATACTTGGGGTGATCTCTGATGGCGCGCCGGATCAAGCGCGAGTTTCCCGGCGTGACCGCGTATTTTGATCGCCATCAAAAACGCCGTTACCGCTTTCGCCAGAAGGGGTTTTCGTCTGAAATCCACGGTGAATACGGCTCTGATAATTTTCGCCGGAACTATAAGCGGTCAATCAGGGGTTACAGGTCGCAGGAAATCGGAGCAACGGCCACAAAGCGGGGCACGATCATGGTGATTACGATTTGCCAGAAACCCTCTCTTATCAAATTTCCCTAAATTGTCCCATCGGCGCTGACGTCAGACAAATTGTGTCATGCTAAACCCGCCAGCTCACCTTGAGACAGAGTTTGTGACATTACCACCAAACATCACCCGCTTCGTCTGCACTATCTGGGTGATCCATGACCCGCCGCCTTCAGTCCAGTTAACTGTCAGAAATATAACACATTACTAGTCATCAGCAGGGTAAAATCGGCCAGTTACTTGGGGAATGCGGGTTATAGTATCTATCCTTTCCTTGAATTCTGCGATGAATAGCCGCGCTGGTTCAGATAGCTTTCGTTTGCGATTGTGAACACACATGATTTCCCTCCTTATTCGAGGCTCTATAGGGAATTGCCGTAGCTGGCCGGTTTTTAGCGCGCGTTGAATGGAGATTGGTGGCATGATGGCCAGATAGTCCGTTTTTCTAACGAAATCCTCTATCAGTTTCATTTCATCAAGTTCTATCTTCGGCTCAAGTTTGATACCAATGCGATTGGCAGCATCATCGATCACGGTGCGGATGCCGTGCCGGATCGTAGGGAGCACAATTTTCAACTTCGCGATGTCAGCCAATGCCACGGCACCGTCGGAGCGAAAGCTGTTTTCCGGCGACGCAACAAGAGCAAGGTCCTCTTGTAAGATGTGGAGCGCACCTAGGTTTGGCCGCCCATTGGCCTGATTGATCACCGCGACATCAATTTTCCCGATGTCGAGCATTTCCAGAAAATCAACAGTGTATCCGCCCGTCACGGTAATGGATACGTCCGGATATTTGTTACAAAAGCTCTCCAAACATTCCGACAGCCCATAGGTTCGGAGCGATCCGATTACACCGACAGAAATTTGACCCGCGACGCGGCCGCCAAAACCGATAAGCTCTTCACGCGCCGAGGTGTATTCACGCAGGAGTGGCATCAGACGCGCATACGCCTGACGCCCTGCTGCAGTTGGGACCATGCCTTGCGATGTCCTGTCAAAAAGACGATGGCCGAGTTCATCTTCCAGCTTGGACAGCTGCATGCTGATCGCAGGTTGAACCACATGGGTTCTGCGCGCAGCGCGCGTTACCGATCCTTCTTCGAATAGAGCGACGAAATACTTGATTTGCCTTAGTTCCATTTCTGTACGTCCTGCCAAGTTTGAGATCGCGTTGTTTGATAGATGGCATCATCTATTATTAATAGCTGTTATTCTGTAGTCGAGGTTGACATTGAAACGAAATTGGAAGCATATTGTGGCTCAAGTTAAGAACGAAGGACCGCAGTTCACCCAAAATACCAGTAAAAAGCCTGAAGGATTTTCTGGTCTCCGCGGGTGGCTCGCGCATCTCGGCGCTAGGCTCCAGACCCATTGATTTCAGGCTTTTGGCATGATTCAGGTTCTGCAAGGAGACTTGATCCATGAGCAACCTTTTCTGGCTGACTGACGCGCAGATGGCGCGCCTGAGACCGTTCTTTCCGCGAAGCCACGGCAAACCTCGTGTTGATGATCGGCGCGTTCTGAGCGGAATAATCTTAATCAACCGCAATGGCTTGCTATGGTGCGATGCACCGAAGGGATATGGTCCTGCGCAAACCCTCTATAACCGCATCGAGATCATGTTCGGCAGGCTCAAAGACTGGCGGCGCTTTGCCACCCGATACGACCGATGCCCGGAAACCTTCTTCTCCGCCATCGCTCTCGCCGCAACTGTTCTGTTCTGGCTATGAAAAAGAACGAGTCTGGAGCCTAAGTCACACGAATACGGCGTTGGCCACGCATCGTGCCTGTATCGCAGTTCATCGGCGCAACTCCGACGAGGGCTGAGAACTGAGCGGCCCCACTTCGCCTAACCCGTCCCGTTTGGCGATCATGGTCACGGCCGAGACTGGGCCAAAGCCTGGAATGGATGTCAGGATGTCAAAGCGATGTTTGAGCGCAGGCTCACTGCGAAGAAGCTGCTGAATTTCCGCGTTCAGCGCCTTGAGGTGGCGCTCGGTCATCGCGATCCGGGCCTTCAGTTGCGGTCGGATCAATCGGTGCTCGGTAAGCGTCGTCTCGACCCCACGTTGCTGATGATGGGTTCGGATGCGAGATGACTTCCATCTCATGATGGGGAGTGCGTTTCGCAATGTGCGCTACAAATTCGTTTCTCAAATCACTGGGCGTCGAGATTTACGCGTCGGG
>NZ_JBGFGP010000095.1:0-297 GCF_041224545.1 Sedimentitalea sp. XS_ASV28
TCGAAGAGATCGCGGATTTCACCGACGGCTTGCCATAGATTGTGGATGGTTCGGGCACCGATCCGCCGCAGATGCGCCTTCAGCTTGGAAAATACCATTTCGACGGGGTTCAGATCGGGGCTGTATGGCGGCAGAAAAAGAAACCATGCGCCGCGCTCCTGCAGGATAGCCTTGGCCTTCTCGCTCTTGTGGACGGCCAGATTGTCGAGGAATGAGGAGGGTTAGAAAACGATCCGGTGGATCGTTTTCCCGACGAATGACGTCGCCCGGTTGCAGGGTCGGGGCGAGCTGGGTCTC
>NZ_JBGFGP010000062.1:0-66806 GCF_041224545.1 Sedimentitalea sp. XS_ASV28
CAAGAGCGGCGCAAACCTGGCCGGCCTGCAGGCGGTGAACATGATCCTGAAATTCACCGGCGACGGCCGCCCGGTCGAGATCCGGCAGGTCAAATACCTGAACAACATCCTTGAACAGGATCACCGCTTCATCAAGCGCATTGCCCGCACGATGATGGGCTTCAATGAGCTCTGATGATGTGACCGTCCGCCTTTGTGGATCATCGCAGACCCACCTTGGCACATCGATGCCGTCGGGGGGCGGTCACATCATCAGAGCTTCTGTCAGGGATCAACCGCTCTTGTGTGCTCGGCACCGGCAGCTTGGCCAGCGGCATCTTGCGCAGGTCGTCGAAATCACGCCGGGACCAGTCGCGGCCTGACATTTTCAGCGGAGCGGCGGCCTTGACGCGAAACTGGCTGAGGCTGAATTGCCCTGATCCCGCCGGATAAGTGTATAGGACGAGCATCCATGGTCTCCTGTATGTGTGATTGTGCAGACCCTATCCGTTCTTGATGACAAAAACTGACATCAAGCCTATGCTAGACAGCAGGATGTCCCGAACTGCGCGCCTCTTTCAGTTGATGCAATGTCTGCGCAGCGGTGCGCCGCCACACACGGCGCACTCTCTGGCGCAGGACCTGAATATTTCGCCGCGCACCGTGCACCGAGATATTGATACGCTGCGCGGTTTGGGTGCGGTGATCGATGGCGCCGCGGGGTTCGGGTTCACCCTGATCGAGGATGCCACCTTGCCACCGCTCGGGTTCGAAAATGACGAGCTGGAAGCGCTGGTGCTGGGCTTGCGCGAGGTTGAACAGATCGGCGATCCGGATCTGGTTGCTGCCGCACGGTCGGCATTGAACAAGCTCCAGGCGCGTTTGCCATCCCGCCAATCGCATCGGTTGGCCCACGCGGTTCTCGCGGCGCGTCGTTTTTCCCGACCGGAAGCGCCTGCAATTGCCGTTTCGGAATTACGGCGGGCGACATGGGATGAGACCGCTGTCGAGTTTGCCTATTGCGACGCGCAGGGGGCGAGAACGCGCCGGCGTGTCGATCCGCTCGGCATAACCTATCTGGATCGCTCGACGATGCTGGTTGCATGGTGCCATTTGCGCCAGGATTTTCGGGCGTTCCGGTTGGACCGGATGCGTGACCTCGTCGTGACCGAGCAGAGCTTTCGTCCGCGGCGCATTCCATTGTTGCGCGAGGCGATTGCGCGGTTCCAGCAGCAGGACCGGACCTGCCAGGAGGGTGTGACCGGCGCCTGACGCAGAGCGGTCTGTCTTGTCATCTGTCGGGATCGATCCCCCCGCCGGCGTGTTTTCGCGCATTGGCCATTTCCCGCAGGACGGGAGAATGCCCCTGTTCCGGTATCCGGATTCGCGATAGTATCGGGCCAGAGCAGAACAAGAAAACCGGGGCAAAAACGATGTGCAACTGGAGGATCGCCGGGGTTCTTACCCTGGCCATGACAGGCGGCGTTCACGCGGGAACACAACAGGAGAGCGTCCGACCGGAAGGCAGACCGCAGGCCGAGGTGACGCGACTGGCAACCGCGAGCCTGACCTATTCGCTGCGCCCGACGGCGCGGCCGCAGACCATCAAGGCAAAGGAAACCCCCGTGCAGGAGAACACGTCGAACGGGGATTTTCAGATTTGGTTGCGCGAGTTCCGTACGCGCGCAATCGCGCAGGGGATCACGCCGCATGTTCTTGACGCCGCGTTTGACGGCGTGACCTATGATGCCGACATCATCCGGCGCGACCGCAACCAATCCGAGTTTTCCAAGGCGATCTGGGAATATCTCGACAGTGCAGTATCGGACACACGGTTGCGCAACGGCAAATCGGCGCTGAACCAGCACCGTGCCACGCTCGAAGCCATCGAGGCGCGCTATGGAGTGGAGAAAGAAGTCGTGGTTGCGGTCTGGGGCCTTGAAAGCGCCTATGGCAGCTATCGCGGCAGCACAGATATCGTCCGCGCGCTGGCGACGCTGGCATATGACGCCCGCCGCAGCGCGTTTTTCGAAGAGCAATTGATTGCGGCGTTGAAAATCCTGCAATCGGGTGACACGACGGCGCGCAAGATGACCGGCAGCTGGGCAGGGGCGATGGGTCATACTCAGTTCATGCCGACATCCTATCTGGATTACGCGGTGGATTTCACCGGGGATGGCAAACGCGATATCTGGTCGGATGATCCCAGCGATGCGCTGGCGTCCACGGCGGCTTATCTCGCCCGGTTCGGCTGGACCAGTGGCCAACCCTGGGGCGTGGAAGTGACGCTTCCACAAGGGTTCGATTTCCGGCTGGCGGATCGCAAGATCAGGAAACCTGTTTCCCACTGGGCGCGCATGGGTGTGGCGGGCGTCAACGGCGCGATCGCGGATCACGGGCCGGCATCGCTGTTGCTGCCCGCAGGGGGCAAGGGCCCAGCATTTCTGATCTTCCAGAATTTCGCGGTGATCGAACGTTACAATTCCGCCGATGCCTACGTGATCGGTGTCGGACATCTGTCTGACCGTATCGCCGGGAGACCGCCCATTCAGGCGAACTGGCCGCGCAGCGATCGTGCGCTGACCCTGAGCGAACGCAAGGAAATGCAACAACGGCTGACCGACAAGGGGTTTGATACGCAGGGCGTGGATGGCCGCATCGGGCCGCTGACCATCGATGCGGTCCGGGCCTATCAGGTGGCTTCGGGGCTGACGCCTGATGGATATGCGTCAATGAACCTGCTGAAACGTCTGCGCTGACAGCCAAAGAAACAAATCGGGCCGCGCAATGCGGCCCGAAAAGCTATTGCGCAAGAGGTTCGGACCTCGTGTCAAACCGGACTCATCCCGCGCAGACGTTCCGAGCGGCGACGGAGCAGTTCAACAACCGTCAGCAGGGCGATCGACACCACCACGAGGATCGTCGCAACCGCGAGGATCGTCGGGCTGATCTGTTCGCGCAGACCCGTGAACATCTGCCAGGGCAGCGTCTTTTGCCCGGCAGAGCCGACAAAGAGCACGACGACGACTTCATCAAACGAAGTGATGAACGCAAAGAGCCCGCCCGAAATCACCCCCGGCAGGATGAGGGGCATCTGTACGCGGAAAAACGTCGTGACCGGGTTGGCCCCCATATTTGCCGCAGCCCGCGTCAGCGACCGGTCAAACCCGACCAGGGTGGCGGTGACGGTGATGATGACAAAGGGAATGCCCAGAGCGGCATGGGCCAGCACGACACCAAGATAGGTGCCCTGCAACCCGATGCGCGAGTAGAAGAAGTACATGCCGGCCGCCGAGATGATCAGCGGCACGATCATCGGTGAAATCAGGATCGCCATGATCGCGCGCCGGAACGGCACATGCGGTTGGCTGAGGCCGATAGCGGCGAGCGTGCCGAAGCTGACCGAGAGGAATGTCGCGACCGGCGCAATCAGCAACGAGTTGCGCAGCGCGTTCTGCCAATCGGAATTGGTAAAGAAGTCTTCGTAATGCTTGAGCGAATATCCCGCAGGATCAAAGCGCAGCATTTCCGGGGTGAAGGTAAAGAAGTTTTCGGCGTTGAAGCTGAGCGGTATGACCACGAGGATCGGCGTGATCAGGAAAACGAAGATCGCGCCGCAGATCACGCGGAAGGCAAAATGCCACAGGACCTGGCCGGGCGTGAGGTAGGGTGCGATCTTGGCGCGATAGCGTCCCTCGAATAGCCAGAAGGTAAACCATCCGAAGAACCAGCCGAACAGCGCCCCGATCACCGCGCCCGGGATGCCGCCAATCGCAAACCCGGCGAGAAGCATCAGTATGACGAGACCCCAACGGGATGCCTTTTCCTGCCCGATGACGCTGGTCATCAGGAAGGCGACCGCCGCCATCAGGGCCGCGCCCAGGACGATGCCGAGAAGCGAATTGTCCTGTGCCGTGCCCACCAGAAGCCCCGCGAACGCGCCGGTCAGCGCCACGACAGGGACATAGAAGGAGGCGGGGGTCCGTGAAATTGGTGTCAGAGCGGCCATCGCCTCAACCTCCCAGCTTGACGTTATCGATGCCGACGATCTTGTCGTAGACGTAATAGAGCAGCAGGACCACGGCCAGCAGGATCGCCCCGAGCGCCGCCGCCAGACCCCAGTTCAGCGAACTCGAGATGTGATAGGCGATACGGTTCGAAATGAACGTACCGGTATTGCCGCCCACGATTTCCGGCGTGATATAATATCCGATGGACAGGATGAAGACGAGGATCGAGCCGGCGCCGATGCCGGGCACCGATTGCGGGAAGTAGACCCGCCAGAACGCGGTCCAGTTGGTCGCCCCCATGGACTTGGCCGCGCGCAGATAGCTTGGCTGGATTGTCTGCATCACCGAATACATCGGCAGGATCATGAAGGGCAGCAGGATATGCGTCATCGCAACGATCGTGCCGAACTGGTTGTTGATCATCACCAGCCGCGCGTCATCTGCAACCAGCCCGAGCCACACCAGGGTGTCATTTATCACCCCCTGTTGCTGCAACATGACTTTCCACGCCGATGTCCGCACCAGCAGCGACGTCCAGAAGGGCAGCAACACGAGGATCATCAGCAGGTTCGATGTGCGCGTCGGAAGGTTGGCCAGAAGCCAGGCGACCGGGTATCCCAGTATGATGCAGGACATCGTGATCACCAGGCTCATGAACAGGGTGCGGCCGAACAGCATCATGTAAATCTGCTGGTTCTCCGGGCGCGCCTCGGGTCCGTCGGGGCCTTTGCGCATGTCAACGGCGTTCAGGAAATAACCGTTGGTATATTTGGGAGAGTAGGTCTGGATCGTCTCCCAGATCGCAACCTCGCCCCATTTCCGGTCGATATCGGAAAACGCTTCCTTGAACGACGTGTCGCTTTCCAAATCCATGCGCTTAACCTTGCGCCCGCTCTTGCGGAACAGCGAGGATGCGCCGGTCAATTCATAATTCAGGCGCGAACCCAGCCTGGTGTGCGTCTTGTCTTCGACCGCGACCTTCAGGTCGGCGGCGAGCGCCCTGTATACGGCTTCGTCGGGAGCCTCGCCGGTGGTCGGATCCCAGTCGGCGAGCGCCACGACAGTTTGCGGCAGGGTTTCGGAGACAATCTGGTTTTCGACCGAGCGGAACAGCATGTCCGCGATCGGGGCGATGAAGGTGATCAGAACGAACAGCAGCAAGGGCGCGATCAATGCAAGTGCGCGCATCTTCTGAAGTCTGAGCGCTCGTGCCAGGCTGCGTTTGAGGGGTGTGGCGTCAGCGGCGAGTACCGGACCGGAAGTCGATTGATCGCTCATGGTAATGTTCCTTGCTGGGCGGCCGTCGGGCGTGCGCGACACGCCAGGCACCGGTCCGAGGGCGGGATACCGCCCCCGGAAGAGGTTTCAGGTCAGCGGCTTACTTGGCCAGCCATGCCTGGAACTTGGCGTCGATGTCGTCGCGGTAGTCGGCCCAGAACTCATAGTTGTAGAGGAATGTGTTCTTGGCATTTGCCGGATCGGTCGGCATGTGCGGCGCCATGTCGATGCCGAGTTCGGCATGTTGCCCGACCAGCGGTGCCGAAGATGCGCGTGCGGGACCGTAGCTGATATACTTGGCCTGATCCGCGAGACGCTGCGTGTCTGTCGCGAACATGATGTAGTCCAGAGCCCGGGCCAGACGCTCTTCGGAAAGACCAGTGGGAATGATCCAGCCGTCAAGATCGAACACCTGCGCATCCCAGAGCATCGCAACCGGTTGCTTTTGCTCTTCGATCACGCTGAACAGGCGGCCGTTATAGGTCGAACCCATGACAACTTCGCCATCGGCGAGAAGCTGGGGCGTGTCGGCCCCCGCAGACCACCAGATCACGTCGTCCTTGATGGTGTCGAGCTTGGCAAGCGCCTGTTCCTGGCCTTCCGCGGTGGCGAGCACGTCATAGACGTCTTCCTTGGCTACGCCGTCACACAGCAGCGCCCATTCCATATTGTTGATCGGACGCTTTTCCAGCGAACGCTTGCCGGGATAGGTTTCGGTGTCGAAGACATCACAGATGTCATCCGGAGGCGTGTCACCGACAAGATCGGTGCGATAGCCAAAGGCCGTGGAATAGACGATCTGGGGGATGAAGCACTCGGAAACCAGCAGGTTGCCGAAATCATCCGCAGCGGACGTACCATCCGGCGCGGCGGCAAGTTGTGTGTCCGGGTCGATTTCCATCGCCAGGCCTTCATCGCAAAGACGGATGGCATCCGAGGCCACGACGTCGACGACATCCCATGTCACGTTACCCGCTTCGTTCATCGCGCGCAGCTTGGCCACCGCTTCGGCCGAGCTTTCGTCATTGATGATCTTGACGCCGGTCTTTTCCATGTAAGGCTCGTGATAGGCCTTTTGCTGCGAGTTGGAATAGGCTCCGCCCCAACTGACGATGGTCATCTCGTCGACCATGTCCTGAGCGCTCGCCATGCCGCCAGCAAGGGCCAGCGCCGTGGTCGCCATGAGTAGGTTCATAGGTTTCATTCGTGATTTCTCCCTGTGGTTTTCCTGTGGTTGGGGTGGATTGGGTCGGTGTAGCAAGCCCGCGCCCACCCGATTGCATCGCCACAATGATCACGGCGACGCCTCTGTCCGCTACGCATCAAGCGCACGGCAATCCTGGGGCAGCCAGCCGATTTCGATCTGGGTGCCCGGTTGGAGCCGGACCTGGTCCGGCGCGTTCCGGGTCTTGATGATGAACTCATCATTCCCGGCAACCTTGAGCCGGGTCCGGAAAATGTCACCCATATAGATGAACTCCATGACCTCGGCCTTGAGGGTGTGAACGCCTTCCTGAAGGCGCTCCTTGTTGTATTCCACACGTTCCGGTCGGATCGACACGCGGGTCCGCTCGCCCGGTTTGCTGACATTGACCGGTTTGCAGTCGATCAATTCGCCATCATCCAGCCGGACGAGTGCGACGTCGCCGTTGATCTCCTTGACGACACCTTCCAGAGTGTTGTTTTCGCCGATGAACTGCGCGACAAAGCTGTTTTCGGGCTGTTCATAAAGCGTGTCGGGCGGCGCGAGCTGCTGAATGCGCCCGTCATCGAAAACCGCTACGCGGTCAGACATCGTCAGTGCTTCGGTCTGATCGTGGGTCACGTAGACGACGGTGATCCCGAGATTGTCGGCAATCCGCTTGATTTCGAACTGCATGTGTTCGCGCAACTGCTTGTCGAGCGCGCCCAGCGGTTCGTCCATCAGGACCAGTTCGGCTTCGAAAACCAGCGCCCGCGCAAGCGCGATACGCTGTTGCTGTCCGCCCGAGAGCTGTGCGGGGCGACGGCCGCCAAACTCACCCATCTGTACCATGTCGAGCACGCGCTTGACCTTGGCTTCGCGCTCGGATTTTCCCATCTTGCGCACTTCCAGCGGAAAGCTCAGATTTTCGGCGACCGTCATATGCGGGAACAGGGCGTAATTCTGGAATACCATCCCGATGCCGCGTTTATGCGGCGGGATGTTGTTGATCGACTCACCGTCCAGCCGGATGTCGCCATGAGTGGCAGTTTCGAACCCGGCCAGCATCATGAGGCATGTCGTCTTGCCGGATCCCGACGGGCCGAGCATGGTCAGAAACTCACCCTTGGGCATGACAAGGTTCAAATCCTTGACGACGAGATTCTCGCCGTCATAGCTCTTTTGGACGCGTTCAAACTCAACGAACGCGTCAGACGAATGTGTGTTGGCCAAATTGGCTCCCCTTGGACTTCCCGCAGATTGTTCTGCTGTTTTCTGGAAAAAAGTTAAACACAGAGCATGCCGGTCATGCAACCAATTCGCCCAAGAATACGGTTTTGGTCGTAAATTCATGGGGAAGCGCAGCAACAATGAGCGCATTTGCGCGGGAATTGACCGGCAAATTGACTTGTTGTTCATATCTGTTTGGATAGGCTTGATTGAGACCGGAGCGCGCGATCATGACTGACATTACCGGCTTGGCGGTTGCCGCCGTACAGACCGTTTCGCCAGAATGCCGATGAAAAAGCATCTTGGGGAAACCCTCCGGTATCTGGAGCGGCTGGTATCCTATCCGACCGTTTCCTCCGACAGCAACCGCCTGATGGTCGCCGATCTCGCCGCACGGCTGGAGGATGCGGGTGCGCGGGTCGAACTGCTTGAAACACCGGACGGGAAAAAGGCAAATCTGTTCGCAACACTTGGCCCGGATGTACCCGGCGGTATCGTGTTGTCCGGTCATACCGATGTTGTTCCCGTGGCGGATCAGGACTGGACCAGCGATCCGTTCGAGTTGCGCGAAGTCGGCGGAGCGTTGTTTGGCCGCGGCACCTGCGACATGAAAGGTTTCATCGCAGCAGCGACTGTGCTGGCACCAGAGTTCGCGAAACAACAGTTGCGGCGACCGGTCCATTTCGCCTTTACCTATGACGAAGAGGTCGGTTGCCTGGGCGCGCGTGCCCTTGTCCCGGCGTTGCAGGAACGCGGCATCAGGCCGGCAATGGCGATCATCGGCGAGCCGACGGGCATGCAGGTGATCGAGGGGCACAAGGGATGTTGCGAATATACGGTGCGTTTCAGCGGCCTGGAAGGACATGGCTCTGCACCGCATCGCGGAGTCAACGCGGTGGAATACGCGGTGCGATATGTGGCCGAACTGATGCAGTTGCGCGGCGAACTGATGATGCGCGCCCCGGAGGACAGCCGGTTCGAGCCGCCCTGGACCACGATCAACGTTGGGCGGATCACAGGTGGCGTCGCCCATAACGTGATTGCGGGCAAGGCCGAGGTGGATTGGGAAATGCGCCCGGTTCAGGATGGCGATGCGGCGTTCGTCAAGACGGCGATGCAGCGGGTTGTCGATACCGAACTGCTGCCGATGATGCGCACGATCCGTCCGGAGGCAGATATCGTCACAGAGGTGGTGGGCGAGGTGGCCGGTCTGCAGGTGATGGCAGAGAACGCCGCGCGTGACCTGCTGGCGTCACTGCTCGGAGCCAACGGCGCGGATGTGGTTCCGTTCGGCACCGAAGCCGGTCTGTTTCAGCAGATGGGTATGTCGGTCGCGGTCTGTGGCCCCGGTTCAATCGAGCAGGCCCACAAACCGGATGAATTCCTGCGCATCGAGCAACTCGAGAAATGCCTGGACATGCTTCTCGGCCTCGCCCGTTCGCGGGTGCTGCTGCAGGACCCTCGGTGAAAGCAGGCAGTGGGGGCGACCCGATGATCCGCCCCCCGGAACCAGATCAGGACGCCGGTTTAAGCAGCCCCTGTTCCTTGATTTCGGCATGGCACTCATCCAGCGCGCGTTTCGCGCGCGTGATCAGCGTGTCAATTTCGTCCGGTGTGATGACCAGCGGCGGCGATACCACCATCCGATCGCCCACATGGCGCATCACCAGGTTATTGGCGAAACACCGTTCGCGACAGATCAGCCCGACGCTGCCCTCGTCCGCAGCGAACCTGGCCCGGCTCTCCTTGTTCGGGGTCAACGCGATAGAACCCATCAGCCCGACCATCCGGGCGTCGCCGACAATCGGGTGCTCTCCCAACGTGGCCCATTTCTCCTGCATGTAGGGTGCGGCCACGTCACGGACGTGTTCGATCAGGTTCTCCTCTTCGAGGATGCGCAGGTTCTCCAGCGCGATGGCGGATGCAACGGGATGCCCGGAATAGGTATAGCCGTGATTGAATTCGCCGCTGCCAATGACATTGGCCACCTCGTCGCTGACGATCGATCCGCCGATCGGCGCATAGCCCGAGCTCAACCCCTTGGCGACGGTCATGATGTCGGGACGAATGCCCAGCGTTTCGCTGCCGAACCAGTTGCCCGTGCGACCAAAACCGCAAATCACCTCGTCGGCGATGAGCAGGATCTCGTGTTTGTCGCAAATCCGCTGGATCTCGGGCCAATAGGTTTCGGGCGGAATGATCACGCCACCGGCGCCCTGGATCGGCTCGGCTATGAAGGCTGCGACGCGATCCTCGCCAAGTTCGTTGATGGCGCTTTCCAGCTCGCGGGCGCGGGCAAGGCCGAACTCTTCGGGCGTGCTGTCGCCGCCTTCCGCCCACCAGTGCGGCTGGTTTATATGGTGAATGTCGGGGATCGGCATGCCGCCCTGCGCGTGCATATATGTCATTCCGCCCAGGCTGCCGCTGCCCACCGACGAGCCGTGATAGGCGTTCTTGCGACTGATGATGATCGATTTCGACGGCTTCCCCTTCATTGCCCAGTAGGTGCGCACCATGCGGATGTTCGTGTCATTCGCTTCGGAACCGGACCCGGCAAAAAACACGTGGTTCAGATCGCCCGGTGCAAGCTCCGCCAGCTTGTTGGCGAGTGCGATGGCGGGCACATGGGTGGTTTGAAAAAACGTGTTGTAATAGGGCAATTCGCGGATTTGCCGCGCCGCCGCCTCGGCCAGTTCCTCGCGGCCATAGCCGACATTCACGCACCAGAGGCCAGCCATCCCGTCGAGGATCTCGTTGCCCTCGCTGTCGGTGAGAGTCACGCCCTTGGCCCGGGTGATGACCCTGGCGCCCTTTTCAGCCAGTTCGCCGCCGGCAGTGAACGGGTGCATGTGATGAGCGGCGTCAAGCGCCTGCAACTCGGCCGTTGGCAGATGATTCGTTATGGCGTTCATGGCGCTGTCTCCCGAAATTAGGTCTGAATTCAAAATATGATCAAATTTCGCGCTGTCAATCGAATCAGTTGTCTTCCGCCAGTACCGCGGCAACCTTTTCCATGCCCTGCGCGATGTCCTGAACCAATGCGTTCGCCACGTCATCGGCATCGCCACTGCGCAGCGCGGTCAGGATGTCCTTGTGTCGGTCCGGCAGACTCTGGGTGCCGAACCAGCCGCAGACCACGCGCAGCGAGGGCCCGAAACGCAGCCACAACCGGTCGGCGATCTCGGCCATGACAGGTGCGTCGGCAAAGGCATAGAGTGTCGAATGAAACTGGTAATTTCCCCGCAGGTAACCGGCGATGTCGCCACTGGAAATGGCATGGTCCAGGGCTGTATCAATGGCGGCCAGATGATTGATGTCTGCGACCGAAATATTCTTGACAGCCCGTCGTGATAGCTCTTTCTCTACTGTTTTTCTTACGAAAATTATCTGTTCCGCGTCTTCGGCCCTTAGCCTCGGAACACTTACCCGGCGATTTCCCTGAAACACGAGGGCGCCCTCGGAGATCAGCCTGCGAATCGCTTCTCGTACCGGCGTCATCCCGGCGCCAAGTGACGCCGTCAGCCCCTGAATGGTGACCGCCTGACCGGGAGCCATTTCGCCGAACAGGATCTGTTCGCGCAATTGCTGATAGACGAGCTCATGCGCCGGAATTTGCGCGGGTCTGACCGGCGCCCGGCTTGCTGTGTTTTTCACCATCGTTCCCCGCCCGTTTCATGTGCATGCCGGGAATTCTTGCACCTTTCATTGTGGCATGAAAGCATATCTATGATTGCCAAAGAAGGAAAAACTTGATCAAATGTTGCAGGTCGGAGGCAATCCGGCAGTCCAAGGGGAGATATTCATGATAATGCGAACGGTGACACTCACTGCGGTTCTGGCACTTGGCGCCAATGCGCTCATGGCCGACGAGGTCCGGGTCTACAACTGGTCAGACTATATCGACGAAGAACTGTTGACCAAGTTCGAGGAAGAAACCGGGATCGACCTGATCTACGACGTCTTTGACAGCAACGAGGTTCTGGAAACCAAGATGCTCGCGGGCGGCTCGGGCTATGATGTCGTGGTGCCATCGGGCACGTTCCTGCAGCGGCAGATCGCGGCGGGCGCGTTCCAGAAACTCGATCCGGAAAAGCTCCCCAATCTCGAAAACATGTGGAACGTGGTGTCCGAGCGGACCGAGCAATACGACCCCGAGAACGCCTATTCCATCAACTATATGTGGGGAACGACCGGAATTGGCGTGAATATCGGCAAGGTTCGCGAATTGCTTGGCGACGATGCGCCGGTGAATTCGCTGGAGCTGGTCTTCAACCCCGCGAACATGGAAAAGCTGTCGGAGTGCGGGGTGCACTTTCTCGATGCGCCGGCGGAAATGATTCCGATGGCGTTGAAATATCTGGGCGAGGACCCCGACAGCCATGACCCGGATGTGATCCAGCGCGCCGAAGAGGTATTTGCACCGGTTCGTCCCTACATCCAGAAATTCCACAGCTCGGAATACGTGAACGCGCTGGCCAATGGCGACATTTGCGTCGCGGTCGGCTGGTCCGGTGACATCCTTCAGTCGCGCGATCGGGCAGCCGAGGCGGATAACGGCGTTGAAATCGAATATCACGCGGCCAAGGAAGGCGCGCAGATGTGGTTCGACCAGATGGCGATCCCGGTGGACGCGCCGAATCCTGACGCTGCGCACGTCTTCCTGAACTTCATCATGGACGCCGAGAACATGGCGGCCGCGTCGAACTATGTTTACTACGCGAACGGCAACAAGGCGTCGCAGGACTTCCTGATCGAGGATGTGATCGGCGATCCGGCGATCTATCCGGACGAGGCGACCCTGTCGAACCTGTTCACCACCACGCCTTACCCCGCCAAGGTTCAGCGTGTGGTGACCCGCCTCTGGACCAAGATCAAGTCGGGCACCTGAATCCGATACCAGCGAGGCGGGTCATCTGACCCGCCTTTTTTGTGAACTCTCGATCCGGGGGAGGGCAACCTTGCAAGCCATCGAATTTGAACCGTGGGACGATCCGCAGCAGAAGCCGCTGATCCGCTTTCAGAATGTCACCAAACGTTTTGGCGATTTTACCGCCATTGACGATCTGTCACTTGATATCTTCGAGAAGGAATTCTTTGCGCTCCTTGGGCCGTCCGGATGTGGCAAGACCACGATGATGCGGATGCTGGGCGGGTTCGAGACCCCCACGAAGGGTCGCATCGAACTGGCGGGCAAGGATATCGGGCCGGTGCCGCCCAACAAGCGCGCGGTCAACATGATGTTCCAATCCTATGCGCTGTTTCCGCATCTCTCGATCTGGGACAACATCGCATTCGGGCTGCGGCGCGACAAGAAGCCCAAGGACGAGATAGACCGCCGCGTCGAAGAAATGCTCAAGTTGACGCGGCTGGAGAAATTCGCCCGTCGCAAACCGCACCAGATTTCGGGCGGCCAGCGCCAGCGCGTGGCGCTGGCCCGTTCGCTGGCCAAGGCGCCGAAATTGCTGCTGCTGGATGAACCGCTGGGCGCGCTCGACAAGAAGCTGCGACAGGACACCCAGTTCGAGCTGATGGACATTCAGGAAACCACCGGCACAACATTTGTCATCGTTACCCATGACCAGGAAGAGGCGATGACGGTGGCCAGCCGGGTTGCCGTGATGGACGAAGGCCGGTTGATCCAGGTTGAGACGCCCGCGCGGATCTATGAAACCCCGAACAGTGTCTATGTCGCGGATTTCATCGGTGATGTGAACATCATCAACGGCGAGGCAACCGCCATTGGCGAAGAGCGGTATCGTATCACATGGGGCGATGCTCTGCCGCCGCTGGTGGCGACCTCTGCCAAGCCGTTTTCCGATGGGCAGACCTGTCATCTGGCGATCCGCCCGGAAAAGGTGACGATTTCAACCGAGAAACCGCAAGAGGCGGATAACGCGGTTCAGGGCAAGGTGCTGGACATTGCCTATCTGGGCAACCTCTCGACATACCATGTCGAGTTGCCGACCGGCACAATCATCAAGGCGCAGACCGCGAATACCCGGCGGATTGCGCGGCGTAACATCACATGGGAAGACCCGGTCTGGCTGTCCTGGACGGCGACGGCCGGTGTCATGCTGGCGGAATGATGCGCCGGTTTGCCCTGATCGCGGTCCCGTACCTGTGGCTGTTGCTGCTGTTTCTGGTGCCCTTTGTCATCGTCCTGAAAATCTCGCTTTCGGACACTGCGCTGGCGATTCCGCCCTATACCCCGACGCTTGACTGGGCCGAGGGTCTTGGCACGTTCTTCAGCCAACTGGATGTCGAGAACTTCATCTGGCTGACCCAGGATGACCTGTATTGGCGGGCCTATCTGAGCAGCCTCGTGATTGCCGTGGTGTCGACGGCGCTGACCCTGATGATCGGCTATCCGATGGCCTATGGCATGGCCCGCGCGCCAGAGGAATGGCGTCCGACGCTGATGATGCTGGTGATCCTGCCGTTCTGGACCAGCTTTCTGATCCGGGTCTATGCTTGGATGGGTATCCTGAGCAACGAGGGATTCCTCAACCAGTTCCTGTTGTGGATCGGCATGATCGACACGCCGCTGACCATCCTGAACACCAATACCGCCGTCTATATCGGGATCGTCTATACCTATCTGCCGTTCATGATCCTGCCGATCTATGCGGCACTCGACCGGATGGACGGATCGCTGATCGAGGCGGCCGAGGATCTGGGATGTTCGCGCCTGTCGGCGTTCTGGCTGGTCACCGTGCCGCTGTCTCGCAACGGGATCATCGCGGGGTGCTTTCTGGTGTTCATCCCGGCGCTTGGCGAATTCGTGATCCCGTCGCTCCTGGGCGGTTCTGGCACGCTGATGATCGGCAAGGTTCTTTGGGAAGAGTTTTTCTCGAATCGTGACTGGCCGGTGGCGTCCGCGGTCGCGGTGGTGTTGCTGCTGATCCTCGTGGTGCCGATCGTGCTGTTCCAGCGCAACCAGCAAAAACAGTCGGAGGCAGAAACATGATGCGCCTTAGCTGGTTCAACGTGGTGTCGCTGACACTTGGCTTCGTTTTTCTCTACCTGCCGATGGTCATCCTCGTGATCTTCAGCTTCAACGAAAGCAAGCTGGTCACCGTCTGGGCGGGTTTCTCGACCAAGTGGTATGGCGAACTGTTGCAGAACGAAGCCTTTCTGAACGCCGCCTGGGTCACGCTCAAGGTGGCCGTGATGTCTTCCACACTTGCCACGGCGCTTGGAACGATGGCCGCCTATGTTCTTGTGCGGGGTGGGCGGTTCTTTGGGCGCACCCTGTTCTCTGGCATGATCTATGCGCCGCTCGTCATGCCCGAGGTCATCACCGGCCTGTCGCTTCTGCTGCTGTTCATCGGCATCGGGCTGGACAGGGGCGTCATGACCATCGTGCTCGCGCATACGACGTTTTCGATGTGCTATGTCTCGGTGGTGGTGTCCTCGCGGCTCGTCACCTTCGATCGTTCGCTCGAAGAGGCGGCGCTCGATCTCGGCTGTTCCCCTGCCGAGGCGTTTCGGCTGGTGACGCTGCCGATCATCGCTCCGGCTGTGATCTCCGGCTGGCTGCTGGCGTTCACCCTGTCGCTGGATGATCTGGTGATTGCCTCTTTCACATCCGGCCCGTCGGCGACAACGCTTCCGATCAAGATTTTCTCGGCTGTCCGGTTGGGAGTCAGTCCGGAGATCAACGCGCTGTCGACCCTGATGATCGGGATCGTCACCGTCGGTGTCATCGCGGCGTCGCTGGTTTCCAAGCAAAGCATGATCCGGCAAAAGCGTGAAGAGCAGCAGGCCGCGCGCGCACAATGAGGCGGATTTTTCCGGCTTTTACCTATGGTCCGGGCCCGCGAAACGGATGCTGGTGGGATGAAACCATCGCAGCGCCCGACTGGCCCGTGCTGGAGCAGGATGGAAGGGTCGATGTGGCGATTGTCGGCGGCGGGTTCACTGGCGTGTCGGCGGCCTATCATCTGGCGCGGGAGGGAGCCGCCGTTGCCGTTCTCGAAGCGGAAACCCCCGGATGGGGCGCCTCGGGGCGGAACGGCGGGTTCTGCTGTCTTGGCGGGGCGAAAACGTCGGACGCGGCGCTGACGCGGCAATTCGGAGAGCACGGCGCACGGAGCTACCGCGATGCAGAATACGCGGCTGTCAGATTGGTCGATCAACTGATCGAGACACTGGGCATCGACGTGGATCGGCATTCGCAGGGCGAGACCCTGCTGGCGCATCGCCCGCGCGACATGGAGCGCATGAAGCGCGAGGCCGGCGACCTGACGCGCGACGGCGATCCGGAACCCATCCTGATCGAAGCGGCCGATCTGGCCGATCACGGCATGAACGGGCCGTTTCACGGCGCGCTGACGACCCCGGTGGGTTTTGCCCTGAACCCGCGAAAATACCTGTTCGGGCTGGCGGATGCCGCGCAGAGGCAAGGGGCGCATCTGTATCAGAAAAGTCCGGTCACCGATTTGCGGCGCGAGGGCTCCGCGTGGCACGTGAAGACGCCGCGGGGCGTCCTTGCCGCCGATACGGTGATCGTCGCAACCAACGGATACTCCAGCGAGGACATACCGCACTGGATGACGGGCCGATACCTGCCCAGTCAGTCCAACGTGATCGTGACGCGCCCGCTCACCGACGCCGAACTTGCGGCACAAGGCTGGCACAGCGGCCAGATGGCCTATGACACGCGCAATCTGCTGCATTATTTCCGCCTGATGCCGGATCGGCGCTTTCTTTTTGGTCTGCGTGGCGGCCTGCGGTCTTCTCCATCGGCAGAGGCGCAGGCGCGGCGGCGCAACCGGCGTGATTTCGAGCGGATGTTTCCCGCGTGGAAAGAGGTGCCTTCGGTGCATCAATGGTCCGGTCTGGTCTGCCTGTCGCGCCGGCGTGTGCCGTTCGTCGGGGCGATTCCGGAACAGAGCGGGCTGCTCGCGGGATTTGCCTATCATGGCAACGGTGTCGCAATGGGCAGCTATGTGGGCCGCCTGCTGGCCGACCTCGCGCTGTCGAAGCGGTCCGAACTGCCATATTCCACTGCCATGTCCGCATTGCCACCGCGCTTTCCGCTGGGTGGGTTGCGACGGCTTCTGATGCCTGCCGCTTATCTGTATTACGGGATTTGCGATCTCTGAGAGGTGCGGGCAACGCGTTGACAGACGTGGCGGGAGTGTTCATGACCCGCACGATATCTGAATGGGGCGAGCTTCATGAAAATTGCGATGGTTGGAACCGGGTATGTCGGGCTGGTGTCCGGTGTCTGCCTGTCGGACTTTGGCCACGAGGTCGTTTGTGTCGACAAGGATCCCGCAAAGGTCGCGATCCTGAAGCAGGGCGAGGTTCCGATTTACGAGCCGGGACTGGCCGATCTCATGGCCAAGAATGTCGCGGCGGGCCGCCTGTCGTTTACCGATGATCTTGCCGGTGCGATCGACGGAGCGGCGGCGATTTTCATCGCCGTGGGCACCCCGACCCGGCGTGGCGACGGTCATGCCGACCTGCGGTATGTGATGGATGCGGCGCGCGAGATTGCCGGTGCCCTGACCGGATACGCCGTGGTGGTCACGAAATCGACCGTTCCGGTGGGGACAAACCGGCAGGTCAAACAGGTCATTGCCAAGGCCAACCCGGATGCCGAATTCGACGTGGCATCAAACCCGGAATTCCTGCGCGAGGGGGCCGCGATCGATGATTTCATGCGCCCGGACCGTGTCGTGGTCGGGGTTCAGCATGACAGGGCCGCCGAAGTGATGGCCGAGGTCTACCGCCCGCTTTACCTGCGCGATTTTCCAATTCTGACCACCGATCTGGAAAGCGCCGAGATGATCAAATACGCGGCCAATGCCTTTCTGGCGACCAAGATCACCTTTATCAACGAAATTGCGTCGCTCTGCGAGAGGACCGGGGCGGATATCAAGCATGTCAGCCACGGAATGGGTCTGGACGGGCGCATCGGAGCCAAGTTTCTGCACGCGGGGCCCGGCTTTGGCGGATCGTGTTTTCCCAAGGACACCAAGGCGCTGGCCCGGATCGGTCAGGAACACGGTCTGCCCATGCAGATCACCGAAACGGTGATCAAGGTGAATGACGAGCTGCGCCGGCGCATGGTCGAGAAGATCGTGGACATGCTGGACGGTGCGGTGGCGGGCAAGACCATCGCCGTGCTCGGGGTGACCTTCAAGCCGAACACCGATGACATGCGCGAAGCCCCCGCGCTGACCGTGGTGCCCGCCCTGATCGGCGCCGGAGCCAAGGTGCGCGTCGTCGATCCGCAGGGTCGCCGCGAGGGCGAGGATCTGTTGCCCGGTGTCCACTGGATCGACGATGCCTACAAGGCGGCGCGGAATGCCGACGCGGTCGTGATCCTGACGGAATGGAATGAATTCCGGGCGCTCGATTTGAAGCGGATTGCCAGGCACATGAACTTTCCGGCCATGGCCGACCTGCGCAATATCTACTCGCCACAGGATGCCCGGCGGGCGGGTTTTACGCGCTATGTCTCGGTCGGGCGCCGGGATCTCGATACCACCGAATAGGGGGCGTTCGGGATCTGAACGCTCGTCCGGGCGGCGGGCGCATATGCGTCGGCAACTCTCGAAATCGCGGTCGGTGGCGGGGAAACCGACGCGGCATCAACCGTTATAGACACATGAATGTGCTGCGGTTTCACTGGAACTCGTGTAGAATGCCCGGATAATGCCTGACCCATCGTCATACCGCGTGAACAAGGATAATCCGATGAGATTGACCCGAAGAAGCACTTTTATCCTGTGCGCAGGGGCTGCGGCGGGTGCGGGCCTGGGCTTTGGGTCCGCATCGGCATCCGCGCTTGCGGATGAAATCGAGCGGTTCACCGGCGGATCGGACGTGACAACAGGCCTGGTCAGCCTGACAGCGCCGGAAATCGCCGAGAATGGCAATACGGTTCCGATCAGGATCGCAGCCCCCGGGGCCTTGGCGGTTGCAGTATTCGCCGAGGGCAACCCGCTGCTCCGGGTCGCGACATTCCGTTTCGGCGCCCTGAACCCCAAAGGTGTTGCATCGACGCGTATACGTCTTGCCAAGACCCAGAACGTCATCGCGATTGCCGAAATGGCGGACGGCACGTTCCGCCAGGCATCGGCCTTCGTCAAGGTCACGGTCGGCGGGTGTGGTGGATAGTCAGGAGGACAAGGCATGACAACCGGCGTAAAACCCCGCGTAAAGGTTCCCAAGGCGGCCACTGTGGGCGAGGTGATCACGGTCAAGACCCTGATCAGCCACAGGATGGAAAGCGGGCTGCGCAAGGATGAGGTCGACACCATCATCCCGCGGTCGATCATCAATCGCTTTGTGGCCGAATTCAACGATCAGCTTGTGATCGAGGTGGCGATGGAGCCGGGCATATCCAGCAATCCGTATTTCCAGTTCGAGTCCGTGGTGCCCGAGGCCGGCACATTCAGGTTCACGTGGTATGACGACGATGGCTCGATCTATGAGACATCCAAAGAGATCACGATCGCGTCGTGACCGCGCGGGGTCGACGCATGATCTCGCGGCGTGACTTTCTGCAGATCGGAATGGCCGCGTCGTCGTTTGTCGGGGCGGGGGGCTTGGGAAACTGGTCGCGTCTTGCCGCGCAGCAACGCCTGACACAGGACCAACTCCTGCAGTTTGAAGCCTTTGGCAATGTGACCCTGATTCATGTGACCGATATTCACGCCCAGATGGTGCCGATCTTTTATCGTGAACCATCGGTGAATATCGGTGTTGGTGCCAACCGGGGTCTGGTGCCGCATCTCACCGGTGCCGATTTTCGCAAATTCTATGGCATCGCGGATGGCGGCCACAGCCATTATGCGCTCAGTTCTGACGACTTTAGCGCGCTTGCGCGTGCTTATGGCAAGGTGGGTGGGCTTGATCGTGTGGCCACCGTGGTCAATGCCATTCACGCCGACCGCCCCGATGCAATTCTGCTGGACGGTGGCGATACCTGGCACGGTTCCTATACCTGCCATCAGACCGCCGGGCAGGACATGGTCAACGTGATGAACGCCCTCAAGCCCGATGCGATGACATTCCATTGGGAATTCACGCTGGGCAGCGCGCGCGTGATGGAACTCGTCAGCCGGTTGCCCTATGCCGCCCTTGCCCAGAACGTCTTTGATGCCGAATGGGATGAGCCGAGCGACCTTTTCCAACCCTATCGCATGTTCGAACGGGGCGGGGCGCAGATCGCGGTGATCGGACAGGCCTTTCCCTACACGCCGATTGCAAACCCCGCGTGGATGTTTCCTGAATATGCGTTCGGGCTGCGCCTTGAACGGATGCAGCGGCTGGTCGAAGAGGTACGCGCGGCGGGGGCGGCTTGTGTCGTCCTGCTGTCGCATAACGGTTTTGACGTCGACAAGAAGATGGCTGGCCAGGTTTCGGGGCTTGATGTCATCCTGTCGGGGCATACGCATGACGCCTTGCCCGAACCTGTGCTGGTGGGCCAGACAATCATACTCGCCTCGGGGTCAAACGGCAAATTCGTCACCCGTGTCGATCTGGATGTCCGCGACGGGCGCGTGATGGGCTATCGCACGCGGTTGATCCCGATCCTGTCGGACGTGATTGCGCCCGATGCCGCGATGGCGGCCCTGATCGCACGCCAGCGTGCGCCGTATATGGCGCAGCTGACCGAGGTTGTCGGCGAGGCGGGTTCGCTTTTGTTTCGCAGGGGCAGTTTCAACGGCAGTTGGGATGACCTGATATGCGATGCGTTGCTGTCCTGGCATGACGCCGAGATTGCGTTGAGCCCGGGCGTGCGCTGGGGGCCCTCGCTGCTGCCGGGCCAGCAGATCACTCGCGAGGACATCTGGAATGTCACCGCGATGAGCTATGGTGCGACCTATCGTACGGAAATGAGCGGCGAGACGCTGTCGATGTTGCTCGAGGATGTCGCTGACAATATCTTCAACCCCGATCCCTATTATCAGCAGGGGGGCGACATGGTGCGCACTGGCGGGTTGAGCTATCGCATCGACCTGTCACAACCCCCGGGCCATCGGATCACTGACATGCGCCTTCTCGCCTCGGGAGAACGGATTGACCCTTCCAGAAGCTATGCGGTCGCCGGATGGGCTTCGGTCAGCGAAGGCGCGGATGGGCCGCCGATCTGGGACGTGGTCGAGCGCCATGTCCGCGAGCAAGGCACCGTCATGGTACCCCCGCGCGACCACGTTCGGGTCATTCTTCGATAGACATTACAGAAGCAGAGGCAGGCCGGTCTGGAACGAAAAGGTGGTGTACGGATGATCCTTTGCTGCGGTTCGATCCGGGTCGATGGGAAATCGGTATGCTTTGCGAGCGCCCAGCCTACGGATAACATGGGCCAAGTCGCTCCCTGTCCGGATCGGCAGGCAATCAGAACAGTCCGGCTTCGCGCGCAATCAGCGCCGCGCGTGTTCTGTTGGCTGCACCGATCTTGCGATAGAGGTTCTTCATATGCAGCTTTACCGTCGGTTCCTGAATGTTCAGGCCACGGGCGATTTCCTTGTTGGTCTTGCCCTCCGTCAGTCCCTTCAGCATCTGCAATTCGCGACGTGACAGTTTTTCTGCCAATGGATTGCTGGTAGAGAGCTCGGACGTGGTCATGAAATCGACTGGTGCATATTGTTCACCGCTGGCCATGAAGCGAACCGCGTTTACCATGGATTTCGCGGGCATCGATTTGGGGATGAACCCCGCCGCACCGGCATTCAGGGCCTGTTCCGCGATGTTGCGGGTTGCTTCGCCGGAAATCAGCGCGACCCGCTGCCCGCCGCCAAGATTCATCGTGCGCGTCAGCCCGGCCAGACCGTTCATACCCGGCATGTTGAAGTCGAGAATGATCAGATCATAGGGGTCATCTTTTTGGATACACGCGCAAACCTCGTCAACCGAACCAGCGGTTTTGACATCGATGTCTCCGGCATTTTGCAGGAACAGCACAAGCGCGTCGCGCATCAATTCGTGGTCATCTGCAATCAGAACGCGCACTGGGCAATCTCCATCTTTTAAAAACCTGATTATAAACCAAAGCTGTCATCTTTAAGGAATTTTTTTTGCGCATGGTCCTTCCCCGGCATCCGCAGGGCCAGTCTTTTCGCGCCGGAAACGAGCGGCCCTTCACGGTTGGGGGTAAAGGCTTGCAAATCTGCGAGATTTGTCACCGGCAGCAGCAACCAATTCCTTACGACTGACAAGGCGGCTTTGCCAGGGAGTGACGGGTCACGACCCTGGTCTCGATACAGATCGACCTCCCTTCCGATTTACCTTCTACGATGGCTGTAAGTTCACATGCTGCCTTGCGTCCCATTTCACGGTGAGGAACATGAACGGTGGTCAGGGTCGGGGTGACGATCTCGGCCAGTTCAATATCGTCGAACCCGGTTACCGAAACCTGCTCCGGCACCCGAATACCCTGTCTGTGTGCTTCGCGCAGAGCGCCCGCTGCCAGCACATCGTTGCCGCACATCACAACTGTCGGGCGCGGTGTCAAGGCCATCAGCCGCCCAAAGGCCTCGGCGCCCTTTTCGATTTCGTAAGCGGTCTCGATCAGCGTCAGGCTGCCGGAGTTCAGTCCGCTTGCCTCCATCGCCTGCCTGACGCCCTTCACCCGGCTTTGCGCCCGGTCGTTGCCCTGTGTCGTGCCGGAGATCATGGCAATCCGCCGATGGCCGGCCGAAATCACGTGGTGCGCCAGTTCGCACATGGCATCTGCGTTTCTGAAACCGACAGACGGCCGCTGCGCCGCCGGGTCATACGACCAGGCTACCAGCGAGGGAACCTGATGGCGGTCCAGATACTCGTAGATTTCCGCATCGCGCGCGTGCCCGATCAGCAGCAGGCCGTCGGCACCGCGTGCAACGAGGGTGCGGATTTGTTCGCGTTCCGCTTCCGGACTGTAGGCAGAGCTGGAGACCAGCAGCGTAAAGCCGTTCTCATGCAGCTGATCCTGGAAAGCCTGTAAACCGCGCGCAAAAATCGCGTTGTCCATGGTTGGAATAATGGCGCCGATGGTAAAGCTGCGCCTGGCTGCCATGACCCTGGCCGCAAAATTCGGCGTATAGCCGAGCGATTCGACTGCCTGCAAGACCCGCCGCCGTGTGGTTTCGATCACTCGATCGGGCGAGTTCAGACAGCGCGACACCGTGGCCGTCGAAACGCCTGCTGCCTTTGCAACATCGTTAAGTGTCGGAGCTGAACGGGTTTTTCCCATGTGATGCCTGCGATGTCCCTGTCCCTTCTCATAACACAAAACACGGCCTTTGCCATCCACCAATGTAAGCGCTTGCATTTATGATGTAAGCGCTTACAAATGGGTTTGAGATCGTAATCCGGGATCGTGCAATGTTTCTCTATGCTGCTGTTGCCGTTTTTGCCGTGTTCTTCGCCAATGTTGCCCTGGGCGCGTTCGGCGGCGGTGGATTCCTGAGCGATGTCGGAGAAATGCTCGTCCTGTTTGCCGCCTCGATCCTGTTTGTGGCGGCGATTCTCAAGCGCGAGGCTAAACACAAGAACAAGAACGGCAGATGACGAATTTCCAAGGGAGGAAGACGATGACGCATGGCAAGAATGGCCTCGAATCTGCAGAGCGCCGGAATTTTATGAAACTGGCCTCGGCCGGCTCTTTCACCGCGGCGCTGGTCGCGGGCGCTGGCGGGATGTTGTGGTCGTCGGAGGCCGCCGCACAGACCGCCAGGGAAGAGAAAGAGCGCGAGCGTGCGGCAGAGCATATCATGACGGTCGCCACGGCCTATGTGTTGGGGGCGTCACGCAGTTATCCGATCATGCAACTGGACCTGAAAGAGAACATCCAGAACGCCACCAACGGCAAGATCTATGTCAAGCTTGCGCCCGGCGGTCAGTTGGGCGCGGGCGGCGCTCTGGTGCAGAAGGTGCAGGGCGGCACCATTCAGGCTGCGCAGCATTCGCTGTCGAATTTCGCCCCCTTCGCATCCACCGTCGATCTTATCAACATGCCCTATCTTTGCGGTTCCAACCAGAGGTTCACAAACCTGGTGAATTCCGATTTCTGGAAATCCGAAGTGCATCCCAAGGTAGAGGCCAACGGTTTCAAGGCGCTGCTATACGTGAACATCGATCCCCGCGTGGTGGCCGTTCGCAAGGGCGGCAACGCGGTGATGTCGCCGGGCGATATGGCTGGTGTGAAATTCCGGGTCCCGGGTTCGAAGATGCTGCAGCAGTATTACCGCATGGTTGGTGCCAACCCGACGCCGGTGGCCTGGGGCGAAACGCCGTCGGCGATCAAGCAGGGCGTGGCGGATGCGCTCGATCCCTCCGTCGGGGCGCTTTATGTCTTTGGCTTCAAGGATATTCTCAGCCACGTGACCTTTACCCAGGCGGTCCCGGACAGCCAAGTTTACTCCTGCAATCTGGAGTGGTTCAATTCACTGCCTGCCGACGTGCAGGAGGGTGTGATGTGGGGGGCGGAGATGACCGCGCACCAGAACCTGTCCAAGGTGCCTTCTGCCCGCGCCTACGCGATGGCCGAACTGACCAAGGCCGGGGTCGAATTCCATGCGCTGAATGATGATCAGCTGGATGAGTGGAAAGAGGCCGGCGGCTACCAGCGCAGCGAATGGGATGCCTTCAAGACAGAACTGGCAGGGTCGATGGACAGCTTTGCAAAGTTGGAAGAGGCTGCGGGCACTCAGGGCAAATACTTCGTCCACGACGCCTGAGGCGCGATAGGCCGGAGCATGACAGACTGGCGCCCGGCCTTTTTTCAACAGCCATCTTCGCAACAGCCCTCGGGGGTGTGCCTGAGATATGGGAGCGGTTATGAACATCCTGCGAACCATCGACAAGAATGCAGAGCGCTGGCTGCTCCTGGTATTCTATGTGATGTTGGTTATCACCATGGCAATCGAGGTGATCCGGCGCGAGCTTTTCGCCTTTTCCTCGATCTGGGGCGAGGAGATCGTCCGCTATTCCTTCATCTACCTGGCCTGGATTGGCGCTGCCGCAGCGGTCAAGGAGCGCGCCCATATCCGTATCGACGTGATCCTGCACTACCTCGGCCCGCGGGCCAAGGCGCTGATCTACATGTTCGGCGATCTGGTGATGTTCATCGTGGCGCTGGTGGCGTTGTACTGGTCTTTCGAGACCGTGCTGGTCTCGGCCAAGTTCGGATCGGTCAGCCACGGGCTGAGGGTGTCGATGGTCTGGTTCCTGATGGCGGTGCCGGCAGGGTTCGCGCTGATGATCTGGCGCCTGCTGCAATCCTTTCTGAGAGATTACCGAAGCCTTCGCGACGGCACCCCCGTCTTTGAAGGCGACAAGCTGTTTGATTGAGGAAGGCGAGACATGCTGTGGAATTCACTCAATCAAACGGTCGAACTGGGCTGGGATTTCTACCTGCCGGTGATCATGTTCGTGGCTTTGATCGCGCTGGCGGTGCCGGTCTGGGCGGCCATCGGTGCCGCAGCCATCACCATGCTGGTGATGTCGGGCGATCTCCCGCTCAGCGCCATCGGCGAGAGCCTGTTCACCGGCATCGACGCTTTCGCGCTGACTGCGGTGCCGCTGTTCATATTGACCGGCGATGTGCTGGTGCGAACCGGGCTCAGCAAGAAATTTCTGGATGTGGCAGAGGCGCTGACCCGCTGGACACGCGGTGGCTTCGGATCGGCCACGGTGCTGGTGTGCGGCATGTTCGCGGCAATCTCCGGCTCTGACGCCGCCGGCGCTGCGGCGGTCGGCCGCATGACCATCGCCCGGCTGGTCGAAAGCGGCTATCCGCGCCCTTATGCCTGCGCGCTGGTGGCTGCGGGTGCCTGTACCGGCATCCTGATCCCGCCTTCCATCGCCTATATCATCATCGGCCTGGTGCTGGGTATTTCCGCCTCCACCCTGTTTCTGGCGGCACTTGTTCCGGGGCTCGCAATCCTGGTTTCTATCCTGATCACCAATATCATCATGAACCGGCTCTACACCTATGAAAGCGGAGGCAATATGGGCCTGCGTGAGTGGCTGGGCAACCTCGGGCAAGCACTGAAATCCGGCTGGTACGCTTTCATCGTGCCGGGCATCATTTTCTACGGTATCTTCTCCGGTCGCCTGACCCCGACCGAGGCCGGCGCAACCGCCGTGGTGGTGACTATCCTGATGGGGTTCATTCTGGGCACACTGAAACTGTCCGATTTTCCGGCGATGCTGGTCAGCTCCGCCAAGGTGAACGGTGTCATCCTGCCGATCATCGCCTTCTCCGCGCCGCTGGCCGAAGCGCTGGCGATCATGGGCGTGCCGCAGGGGTTTGTCACCGCTGTCACCGGGCTGACCGATGATCCGTCTCTGCTGATCCTGCTGATGATCTGCATCCTCATCGCTGCGGGTTGCGTGATGGAAACGACCCCCAATATCGTGATCCTTGCGCCGATCCTGAAACCGCTCGCCGATAACATCGGCATGAACGAGATTCAGTTCTGCATCATGATGATCACCGCGCTCGGGGTTGGCTTCATCACGCCGCCGCTGGGACTCAACCTGTTTGTCGTCTCCGGCATCACCGGCGAGTCCATACTCAAGATCGCCGCCCGCGCCGTTCCCTTCGTACTGACCATGCTGATCGTGGTGCTGATGATCGCCTACATCCCGTCGATCTCGACCTCGTTGCTTCCTGATATCTACAAGTAGGATTCCCTGAAATGACCCGAGAATACCTGAAAAAGGCTACCCTGACCTCCAAGTCGGATGCCTCCGAGACGCACCGGATCGTGCAGGGCATCCTTGACGACATCGAGGCTGGCGGCGATGCCAAGGCGCTGGAATATGCGGCCAGGTTCGATCGTTACGAGGGCAATGTGCTGCTGACGGCAGAGGAGATCGAGGCGGCCTGCGCGCTGGTGCCGGAGAAGCTCAAGGCGGATATCCGGTTTGCCCACGACAATGTGCGCCGTTTTGCCGAGTTGCAGAAAAGCACGATGCAAAATGTCGAAACCGAAATCTCACCGGGCTTCATAACCGGGCAGAAGGTGATCCCGGTCGACGCGGCTGGCTGCTATGTGCCCGGCGGGCGTTACAGCCATATTGCCAGCGCCATCATGACGGTAACCACCGCCAAGGTGGCAGGCTGCAAACACATCACCGCCTGTTCTCCGCCGCGTCCGGGCACCGGCGTGGCCCCCGCCATTGTCTATGCCGCCCACATCTGCGGGGCTGACAAGATCATGGCAATGGGCGGCGTGCAGGGGGTCGCGGCGATGACCTTTGGTCTTTTCGGTCTGCCGAGGGCGAATATCCTGGTCGGTCCCGGCAACCAGTTCGTGGCCGAGGCCAAGCGCATCCTGTTCGGGCGCGTCGGCATCGACATGATCGCAGGTCCCACCGACAGCCTGATCCTCGCCGACAGCACTGCGGATGCGCATATCGTTGCCACCGATCTCGTGAGCCAGGCAGAACATGGATACAACTCTCCGGTCTGGCTGGTCACGGATGACCGCGCGCTGGCGGATGAGGTGATGCGGCTGGTGCCCGGTTACATCGATGACCTGCCCGAGGTGAACCGCGAGAACGCGACTGCGGCCTGGCGTGACTATGCCGAAGTGATCCTGTGTGCGGACCGCGAGGACATGGCGGCCTGTTCCGACGAATACGCGCCCGAGCATTTGACGGTGCAGGCGGAGGATCTCGACTGGTGGCTGGAGAAGCTCACCTGCTATGGCTCGTTGTTCCTGGGCGAAGAGACCACGGTTTCCTATGGCGACAAGGCGGCGGGCACCAACCACGTGCTGCCCACCTCGCGTGCCGCCAGCTATACCGGTGGCCTCAGCGTCCACAAATACATGAAGATCGTGACCTGGCAGCGCACGACGCGCGAGGGTTCCAGACCGGTGGCCGAGGCCACCGCGAGAATTGCCCGGCTTGAGGGGATGGAAGGCCACGCCCGCGCCGCCGACGTACGACTGGCCAAGTATTTTCCGGACGAAACCTTCGACCTGACCGCCAATGGCTGACCCGCGCGCCCTGTTCGATCTGACAGGCCGCATCGCCTGCATCACCGGTGCCAGCTCCGGCCTCGGGCGGCGGGCAGCCATCACGCTGGCTGCGGCCGGGGCCCGGGTCGTCGCGGTGGCTCGCCGGGCCGACGCGCTGCAAAACCTCTGCGCCGGGATCGGAGCAAACGCCGCCTATGTGGTGGCGGATGTGGCGGACCGCGGCGCGCAGGAGGCACTGCGCGATACCGTCGCCGCCCCCTTCGGCGCGCCGGACATTCTGATTCATGCGGCTGGCGTCAACACGCGGCAACCCGCCGATGACGTGACGGCCGAGGGTTGGGATCAGACTCTGGCGCTGAACCTTTCCGCTCCGTTTTTCCTGAGCCAGGCGCTGGTGCCCGCAATGAAAGCGCGCGGCTGGGGGCGGATCGTCAATTTCGCCTCGCTCCAGACCACCCGTGCCTTTCCCGGCGGCATCGCTTACGGTGCGAGCAAGGGCGGCATCGGCCAGTTGACACGCGCCATGGCAGAGGCCTGGTCACCCTTCGGCATTACGGCCAATGCCATCGGGCCGGGGTTTTTCCCGACCGAGCTGACACAGGCGGTGTTCCGGGATGACGCCCGCGCCGCCCGCAACGCGGCACAGACCTGTATCGGACGCAATGGCCGGCTGGAGGATATCGACGGGCCGCTGTTGTTCCTGTGCTCGGAGGCATCGTGTTATGTTACCGGGCAGATCCTGATGGTGGACGGGGGGTTCACGGCGAAATGAAAGCCTTAGTTTATGAAGGGGTCGAGACGCTGGCGTTCCGTGATGTGCCGATGGCGGCGCCTCGTGAAGATGAACATCTGATCCGCATCCGCGCATCCGGTATCTGCGGATCCGATATGCACGCCTATCTGGGCCACGACGACCGCAGGCCCGCAGCGCTGATCCTGGGGCACGAGGCCGCAGGTGTGATCGAAGACGGGGAGCATGCGGGCCGCCGGGTCACCATCAACCCGCTGGTGGTCTGCGGCATCTGCGCGGCCTGCACATCGGGTCGCGAAAACCTCTGCACCCGTCGTCAGATCATTTCGATGCCCCCGCGCGAGGGTGCCTTTGCGCAGTTCGTGGCGATGCCGGATCGCAACCTCGTAACGGTACCGGACGACGTGCCGCTTCAAAAGGCGGCATTGGCCGAGCCGCTGGCGGTCAGCTGGCACGCCGCCCGGCTCGCGCTGGAGGCGCTGCATCCGGCAATGGAGCGCCATGCGCTGGTCATCGGCGGCGGTGCCATCGGGCTGGCAGCCGCGCTGGCGTTGCAGGCCATGGGGGTGGCCGAGGTCACTATCCAGGAGCCGAACGAGATGCGCCGGGCCTTCCTGAACGACCGATGCGGCCAGAACGCGGTGGCAGAGTTTCAGGGGATGGTGCCGCTGGTCGTGGACGCCGTGGGCCATGCCGCCACCCGCGCTGTCGCCTCGGCCGTCGCCGCGCCCGGTGGGGTGATCGCTCATGTCGGGCTGGGAGAGGATGCCGGCGGTCTGGATATCCGGCGCATGACGCTCCAGGAGATCACATTCATCGGCACCTACACCTACACCGCTCAGGATTTTCGCGACACCGCACACGCAATCTTTGACGGTCGCCTCGGCCCGCTGGACTGGCCTGAACATCGACCGTTATCGGACGGTGCCGCCGCCTTCGGCGACCTGCGCAGCGGCGTGGTCGCGGCGCCCAAGATCATCCTGGACCCCTGGTCCTGAGCCCGCGCCCCGAACAAACGGAGAGTAACGATGTACGACAATATCCTGGTTCCCATGGCCCTGGATCACGGGGTGTCCGGCACGACGCTGAAGGTCGCCACCACCCTGAGAAGCCCGGGCGGGCAGATCACCGCGCTGCATGTCCATGAGCCGCCGCACAGTTCGGTCAATGCCTACCTTGACGCGGACACCGTGCGCGAAGGTTTTGACAGGGCCCGCCAGGCGCTGACGGAAAAAATCGCAGGCCATGCCGATGTCACGGCAAGAATCGTCAGGGGCCGGTCCTACCGCGCCATTGTCGAATACGCCCAGCAGCACGGCATGGACTGCATTGTCGTCGGTTCCCACAAACCGGGCCTCAGCGACTTCCTGCTCGGTTCGACGGCGGCGCGTGTCGTCCGCCACGCCCCCTGCGCGGTCCACGTCTGTCGTCCCGCATGATCCCGAAGCACGACATCCGAAACAAAGGCTACGAATAATGAACATAGACAAGAGGATCGCCGACGATCTGGTCGCCAACGGCGTTTCGTTCGTCACGACCGTGCCCTGCAAGCAGCTGGCGGGTGTGATAGAAGAGATCGACCGGCGCGACGACATCTTTCACATTCCCTCGAACAAGGAGGACGAAGGAATGGGGCTCTGCGCCGGCGCCTGGATGGGCGGCAAGCGCCCGGCCATCATCATGCAGAACACCGCCATCGGGGTTACCATCAACACGCTGGCGACGTTGATTCAGTATTACCGGATTCCGCTGCCGATGCTGATCTCCTACCGCGGCGAACTGCGCGAACCGGTGGCCTGCCAGGTGGAAATGGCGGTGCATACCAAGGCGCTCCTCGCCCAGCTCAATATCCCCACCTACCACTTCCACTGGCAACGGGATGTCGAGGAGATGGACAACATCCTCAAATACACCTTCATGTGCAACAAGCCCGTTGCCATTCTGACCGACGCCAATTTCTGGGGAGGCTATGGCGACCAATGATCCGTTCCGAAATCCTGAAAGAAATCGCGCCCATCCTGCGGGACCAACTGGTGGTCTGCAACATTGGCATACCGTCACAGGAGCTGCATGCGATCGACGACCAGCCCAGCAATTTCTACATGCTCGGCACCATGGGGCTTGCGTCCTCCATCGGGCTGGGTCTGGCGCTGGCGCAGCCGAAACCGGTGATCGTGATCGACGGCGACGGCTCGATCCTGACCAATCTCGGAACGCTGCCCACCATCGGCAACAACGCGCCCGCAAACTATATTCTCATGATCGTCGACAACGGCGCCTACGGCTCCACCGGCGATCAGCCGACCTATACCAGCCAGCGCACCGATCTGGCCGGCATGGCGCGCGCCGCAGGCTGCGCCCACGTGGTGGAGGTGCAGGACAAGGACACCGGACCCGCGCTGGAGGAGGCGCTGGCCAGCGGCGAAGCCACGGTTCTGGTTGTCAAATGCGACAGCGGCAATGCGAGGATGCCGGTGATCACGATGGACCCGGTGGTGATCCGTGATCGCTTCATGAAAGCCGTGTCCGCCTGATGGCCGCGCGTGCCATTCATTCGGCTGAGGACGCCCGTCGCCTGGCCCGGCGGCGGCTTCCCTGGATGGTGTTCGACTATATCGACGGTGCCGCCGGGCAGGAAAAGGGTGCGGCGCGCAATCGTGCCGCCCTGGATGCAATAACCCTGCAGCCCCGTATCCTGCGCGATGTCAGCCAGCGCTCGCTTGCCACACGGATTTTCGGTGCCGAGGCAGATCGCCCCTTCGGGATCGCCCCGATGGGCATGTGTAACCTCTCCGCCCCCGGCGCCGATCTGATGCTGGCCCGTCTGGCCGCGCGCTACCGGGTGCCGCACGGGGTGTCCACCGTCGCCTCAACCCCCCTGGAGACCATTCTGGAGGTGGCAGAGGGCCACGCATGGTTCCAGCTCTACTTCAGCGGCGACGGCAGCGGCACCTTCAAGCTCGCCGAACGCGCCCGAGCGGCGGGGTATCAAACGCTGGTGCTGACCGCGGATGTGCCCGAAGTCGGTCGCCGCCCGCGTGAACTGCGCCACGGCTTCAAGATGCCGTTCCGCATCGGCCCGAGGCAATTCATGGATTTTGCCCTGCATCCGCGCTGGTCGCTCACCACTCTGCTCGGGGGGCGGCCGGTGATGGCAAATTTCGAAAGGGAGGGCTACGACTTCGACCGTACCGAAAGCCGGGCGCGCGCCACCTGGGACACGCTGGCCCGGCTGCGCGATCTCTGGCCGGGAAACCTGGTGGTAAAGGGCGTGCTGGACGTCGAAGATGCCCGTGCGCTGGCGACCGCGGGAGTCGATGCCATTCAGGTCTCCAGCCACGGTGCGCGGCAACTCGAGGCGGCACCGGCCCCGATCGAAATGCTTGCGAAAATCCGTGCTGACCTCGGGCCGGATTTCCCACTGTTCTACGACAGCGGACTCCGGTCAGGCGAAGATGTTCTCAAGGCTCTGTCCCTCGGCGCAGATTTCGCTTTCATTGGAAGAATTCTGCAATATGCGATCGCAGCGTCTGGAGAGCGGGGCCTGGAGCAGCTATGGGATACGCTGAGCGCAGAATTGAGTATCGCCATGGCACAAACCGGCCGAACGTCTCTGATGAAAGACAGTTCGCAGGCTGGGCGCGCACACAGAACCCTCGCATCTCCCTCTGCTCGCGCGCCTTCCCTATAAATCTGGCTGAGACTACGCGTATCATTCTCAGACTTCGTCCCCGCTGCCAACAATGAACCAGACGCATCTGACGCAGTTTCAAGCTCGCGCGTGTGAGGTTGAGTTTGTCTCCCGTGAGCACCTTTCCGGCAACATCTCGTCGGAATGGGGAAATTCGATCAAGAATACACGCTAGTGCAATGACCCTTTCTCGCCCCGAATGCGTGCGCTGTCATACTGTCTCGCGAGAATGCCAAGCCGCGCGAACTGGCCGCCACTTCGACCGAATCTCTCCGCCTGACAAAGGAGGCTTAAGGCCACACGCTGCTGCTGGATCATTGCCTTTATGCCCTTTAGCCATCGGTGCCGCATTTGATCCGGTCAGCGCTTCATTGGTGACTTCAGCGATGCGCCATTGTGGTGACATTGGTTCGCGCCCAATGGCGAGCGGCATCCAGTTCGCCGGGCAGTCAAGGAACAGCAACGTCGCTTATTCCAGCCAATGCGGTTTGAAATGATCTGCAAAGCCAATGGGATCGATCACAGCCTGACCGAACCGAACCATCCGTGGACAAATGGCCAGGTCGAGCAGATGAACGAATGATCAAGGATGCCACCGTCAAACGCTTCCACTGCGACAGCCATGATCAACTTCGGGCGCACGCCCTATGAATATATCCACAAAATCTGGACTGCACAGTCAGATCGTTTCATCTTAGATCCAATCTACCGGATGTCGAAACTGAACAATCAGCTTCCAGGTCCGCGTCCCTTGCGCGCCATCCCACGCGCCGGGTCATATCCGATCAGGCTGCCGATCATGAAAACGAGGAATGCCAGGACCACCCATAGCAGGGCCATACCGTTCACGCTGCCATAAAGGGCAAAGCGAATGAGTTCGACCGCATGGGTGAACGGGTTTATCGCGCAGATGTCATGCAGAAGAGCCGAACTCTCTGCCATCCGCCACAGCGGGTAGAGCGCCGTCGACATGAAGAACATCGGGAAGATCACGAAATTCATCACCCCGGCAAAATTCTCCAACTGCCGGATCGTCGAGGAAATCAACAAGCCAAGCGCACCGAGCATCAGCCCGCTGATCACCAGGGCGGGAAGGACATAGAGATACCCGCTCCAGGGCATCGTGATGCCGAAGGCGGCGGCAATCGCGAGGAAAACATAGACCTGAAGGATCGATACCGCGACCCCCGCCAGCAGCTTCGAGAACAGCAACCACCATCGTGGCAGCGGGCTGGTCAGCAAGAGGCGCATTGATCCCATCTCGCGATCATAGACCAGTGACAGCGACGATTGCATCCCGTTGAACAACTGGATCATACCACAGAGCCCCGGAACGATATAAACCTCGTAGGTGATATAGGTCTGATACGGTGGAATGATCGACAGGCCCAGCGCGGCGCGAAATCCGGCGGCGAACACGACCAGCCACACCAGAGGTCGCACCAGGGCCGCGACAAAGCGGCTGCGCTGGTTTATGAACCGCATGGCCTCGCGCAGCACGATGGCCCGAAGCGCGACCAGCCAGCGCATCATGCCGGTTCGCCCTGAGCGGTCATCTGGATAAATGCATCGATCAGCGCCTGATCACCCGCGATCGCGGCGGCGGTATCGTGGCGCAGAACCCGCCCCTGATGCAGCACGACCACATCATCCTGATCGCGGATTTCATCCACCAGATGGGTTGCCCAGAACACCAGCAACCCGGTTTCGGCCAGATCATGAACATGCGCGGTGATCGCCTTGCGGCTGCCCGTGTCCAGTCCGACCGTCGGCTCATCCAGCATCAGCACCTTGGGATCGTGAATGAGCGCGCGAGCGATTTCCATCCTGCGCCGGTGCCCGCCATTGAGAGCGCGCGCCTTTTCGCCGGCCCGCTCGCGCATGTCGAGACGCTCGAGCGCGCTATCGATGCTGCGCTGTGCCGCAGCACCCGAGAGACCTTGCAGAGCTGCAAAATATCGCAGGTTTTGCAGAACCGTCATGTCCAGATCGAGGGTTTGTTGCTGAAAGACCACGCCGATGCGCGCCAATGCAGCGCGAGGATTGCGCGCCAGATCATGGCCTGCAACGGAAATCGTGCCTTGCCGCGTCACCAAAAGACGCGTCATCAAAGAGAACAGGGTAGATTTCCCCGCCCCGTTCGGCCCCAGCAGAGCGCAAAAGCGCCCTGCAGGGAGATCGAAGCTCACATGATCGAGGGCTCGCTTGGCGCCGTAACTATACGATACATCCCGAACCGCGAGCATGCTCATGGCCGGCTATTCGATAATGATTTCGACCCGCTGACTTTCACCGGTGGACCCTGGCTGTTTCAACTCGTAGCGCCCGGGCTTGATCGCGACGAACTCGATTTCCATCGTGCCCGCCTCGTCGAATTCCAGACTGTGGATGCCAAACGGCCGGATCTCGAGGCCATTTACAACCACTTCGTTCACCCAGATTGCACGGAAAAAGCCCGATCCCTCAAGGGCGAGTTCACCGGTTCCGTCCGCTTCGATTTCCAGTTCGTACGCGGTGCCGGATTTCAGGGTGATCGGACCATCGGCAATCGGCTTGCCAACCGAAAGCGTCAGTTCCGGCAAATCTTCCTTGTTGGATTTTGATAGAATGCCCGCAAAGCCGAATTCATGCGCCGTGGCCGCTCCACCCAGCAGCGCCGCCGCGCAGGTGATCGAAATAAACCTTTTCATGTCAAGCTTCTCCATATCGACACCTCGTTGCGGCCCATCATCATGGCCCGGTTCGGGGGAACCAGATCATGATGATGGGCCAGTGCAGATGTGCGGTCTGCCCGGTCAGAATTTCACATGAGTCCCAGAGGTCAACCGCCACCAAAGGCGTAAATCATGCACATGCGTAATGATTGCCTGGCAAGAAAGACGCAGCGGCTGGGAGGCGGACTGGTACCGTTTGACCCGTCGCGAAAAAAATTTGTGCGGCAAGATGGATCCGCGGAGTTGATGCAACAGACCGGAAATACCGCCTATGCGCTCACCATCTGAAATCATAGTTTCCAGCGCGTCAGATGAACTGGGCGCTTCGCGACAAACGCGAAGGAACCTAGATCTCGATCGGCTGGTTGCGACCGATCGGGACGGCGTTTTCACCGACGAGGGCATCTATTTTCTCGCGCGGCCAGACGACCTCGACAATTGCGCCGCGGCGCTCGCTCCTGACAGTGCCACTGTGATAGGGGTCCGAGCCGTTTGCGAAACTCAATTCGGCGCCCGAACGCTCCAGCAGCGTCTTGGCTATGAAAAGGCCCAGCCCCATACCTTCATATTCCGGGCGAGCCTTGCGGTCGGATTCGCTCCGGCGTCGCCGCATGAAGGGATCGCCGATGCGCCCGATCATCTGCGGTGGATAGCCGCGCCCGTCATCCATGATACGAACCGAAATCATGTTCTGGCTCCAGGTCGACTCGATCCACACATTCGCGCGGGCGAAATCCACCGCGTTCTGAATGAGGTTGCGCAATCCGTGGATCATCTCGGGTTTGCGCAAGACCGACGGCTGCGGCAGGTCGTCGTCAAGATCGAGTCCCTCTTCGAAATGCACCAGCTTGCCGCGATGCATGTGGGGCTCGGCCGCTTCGTTGATCACTGCCGACAGGGGGGCCTGTCGCAAATGCAGATCGTCCTTGCCCGCACGGCCCATGTCACGCAGAATGTCGCGGCACCGGTCCGCCTGTTCCCGGATCAGATCGGCATCTTCGCGCAGGCTGGGGTGACCCTCCAGCTCTTCGACCAGTTCGCTGCTCGCCAGCTTGATGGTTGCCAGCGGCGTCCCGAGTTCATGCGCCGCCGCTGCAACCACGCCGCCGAGATCGGTCAGTTTCTGTTCCCGCGACAGCGCCATCTGGGTCGCGACAAGCGCGTCGTTCATGGACTGGATTTCCGAACTGATGCGCCGCGAATACGCCCCCATGAAAATGATCGCGATTATGATCGCAGCCCAGTTCCCAAAGACAAAGAAATCCGGAATGCGCAGGATCAGCCCCTGATCGGTCCGCAGGGGAATGTTGAACATCGCCAGGAACGTCACCAGGATGATCGCGGTGCTGCCGATCACAACGGTTGCGCGCAGGCCCAGCACCGTCGCCGAAATCGTAACCGGCCCCAGCAGGAGGAGCGCGAACGGATTGCTCAATCCTCCGGTAAGGTAGAGCAGAAACGCCAGTTGCAGCAGGTCGAACAGCACCATCATGAAATTCTCGAATTCGGAAAGGCGCTTACTTTTGGGAAACACGAAGATCGCGACAAGGTTCCCGATCACCGAAATGCCCACGGTCAGTAAACACAGGCCGATCTCGAGCTGCAGGCCAAAAATCTGCGTTGCGATGGTGATGGCCGCCAATTGTCCCGCGATGGCAACCCATCGCAACAGGATCATCGTACGTAGCCTAATCCAGCTGCCACGTGGCTGACCATGCAAGAGGCCGACTTCGGATGCGATCATCATGCCCTCTGGTTGGTTGCAACGGCTGACCAAGTTGATAGGAGTCCGGCTCGAAACGTCAACCACCTCAGTTCCGGAGTCGCCTCACCATGTCACGTCAATATGCGATTATCGCTGCCGTCGTTCTTGCGGCGCTCGTCGGCGGCGTCTGGGTCGCGACCATGATCGGCGGGCGCTCGGAAGATCAGTTCGCCCAGTGTCGCGCCAGCCAGATCGCGGGCGGTGCCGACCAGATCGGCGGTCCTTTCGAACTGATCGACTCGCGCGGCGTGACTGTCACCGACAAGGATGTCATCACCGAACCCGCGCTGCTCTATTTCGGGTATACGTTCTGCCCGGATGTCTGCCCGTTCGATGTGGCGCGGAACGCCGATGCCGTCGACATCCTGCAGGAACGTGGCAAAATGGTCACTCCTGTTTTCATCTCGATCGACCCCGAACGCGACACGCCAGAGGTGGTTGGCGATTTTGCCGCGAACCTGCACGAACGAATGATCGGTCTGACCGGATCGCCGGAACAGGTCAAGGCCGCGAGCAAGGCCTACAAGACCTATTACAAGGCTCAGCCGGCCGAGGATAACTATTACCTCGTCGATCACTCGACCTTCAGCTACCTGGTGCTGCCCGAACAGGGGTTCGTCGAGTTTTTTCGGCGCGACATGGCATCAGAGGATATGGCGGATGCCATCGAGTGCTTTGTCGATAATATGTAATTCTGATACAGCGTTTGACCTTTGGCAGACCGCTGTTAATACTCGCCGGACACAATAAGAAAAACTGTCCGGGGGAGGAACCGTATGGCGGAACCAGCACAGCATGAGATCGGACCGGACAAGTCGTTGTTGCTCGTGGATGACGACGAACCGTTTCTCAGGCGGCTGGCAAAAGCCATGGAGAAACGCGGCTTTGACATCGAAATGGCCTCTTCGGTCGCTGCCGGACGTGCGATTGCCACCGCAAGGCCGCCAGCCTATGCGGTTGTCGACCTGCGGCTCGAGGATGGCAACGGACTCGATGTCGTGGAAGTCCTGCGTGAAAAGCGGCCGGACAGCCGGGTGGTCGTGCTGACCGGATACGGTGCAATCGCCACCGCCGTCGCCGCCGTCAAGATCGGTGCGACCGACTATCTGTCCAAGCCTGCGGATGCCACCGACATCACCAACGCCCTGCTTGCCAAGGCCGATGAGTTACCTCCACCGCCGGAAAATCCGATGAGCGCGGATCGGGTCCGCTGGGAACATATCCAACGGGTTTACGAACTATGCGACCGTAATGTCAGCGAAACCGCGCGCCGCCTCAACATGCACAGGCGCACATTACAGCGTATTCTGGCCAAGCGCAGCCCGCGATAGCGATGACGGCGACGGCAGATACTCAGCCCTTGCCCGAAGGCGGCTGGTCGGAAGAGATCAGGTATCTTTCGGACGCGACCGTACTGCCCCCGACCGAAAGCGGGTTCGTGCAGGCCGCCGGCATTCTGGACCGCGATGGCACCTATTGCGCCCATGGCGCGTTGTGGCGCAAATTTCGCCCCCTGACGACCGAGCCGGAACCGCCCGAAGGGCCGGTGGGTCGGCTGACCGGTCGATGGCTGTGGGGCGGGGTGCTATGGGCGCATTTCGGTCATTTCCTCGTTGAAAGCACGTCACGCCTCTGGGCGCTGGCACATCTTGAGAAGCCGGTCGATGGTATTCTCTTCATCCCAAAGCGACCGCGTTCCGGCGAGAAAATGCACGGGTTTCAGACCGGTTTTATCGAGCTGATGGCTCCCGGACTTCAAACGCGCGTTGCGGCCGAACCTACGCAGGTCGACGAACTTGTCGTTCCGGGACAGGGCTTTGGGCTTGGCAAGATCACTGCGGGAACCGAGCGGTTCCGGGCCGCAATCCACGCCCGTTTTGCGTGCGACATCGCACCGGACGGACCGGAGAAGATCTATCTGTCGCGCTCGGCCCTTGGGCTTGGCAAGGGCGGTCTGCTGGGCGAAGAGTATATGGAAGACCTTTTGCGGGCAGAAGGCTATGAGATCTTTCATCCGCAACACCACGACCTTGCCACCCAGATCGCCCGTTACAAGGCAGCCAGGCAAGTGATCGCCGCCGATGGATCCGCAGTCCATCTCTATGCGATGGTGGGCAGGGCCGACCAATCGGTCGCCATGATCATGCGACGCCAGTCGCGGTTCACCAACCTTCTGGCGGAAAATGTACAACATTTCTGCGAGACGACACCAACTGTCATCTCGGCACTGCGCACCGAATGGGTGCGCAAAAGCAAGGGCAAGTCGAACCGCCTTTCATTTGGGGAACTCGACCATGCGATCATTGGCGCGGCCCTCGCAAGGAACGGGTTCATCCGGGAAGGGACGGTTTGGCCGGCGCTGACCGAAGAGGATCGGCAGCAGATCTTTGTCGACAAGGGACTGAACAGATCGGGCGACTTTGTCGAAAGCCCGTATTTCGTGCGCCAGCGCATGCGGGCCGCCCGGCAGGCCCGGCGCGCAGGTTAGTGCCACCTCACCTCAGCCCAGCTGCCGCAAAAGAGCGTTGTGGCGTTCGATGAAGTCGCGTCGTACCTCGACCGGAGGGCGCAGGCGGATCTCGAGGTCGGCAATCAGGGCCCGGTCGGGTTCGCCAAAGAACCTGTTGGCCTCGGTTTCGGAAAAACCGGCAACCTGTGTCGCCTCCATCCAGGCGCTTATGCGATCGGCCTTCTTGATTTGGCGTTTGATCGTAAGCGGCAGCGTCGCGGGCAGGCCAAAGCGGATGTGAATGGCCGCCGCAAGCCGGGTATCGAGATCGCCATAGCCCGGCCCCACCGAATTCTTGACCGGAGAGATCATGTCGCCGATCACGTATTCGGGCGCGTCGTGCAGCAGCGCCGCCAGCCGCCACTTCACCGGAACCTTTGGCGCGAGACGGACGAACAGTTCTTCAACCAGCAGCGAATGCTCTGCCACGGAATAGGCAAAATCACCGATCGTCTGACCGTTCCATCGGGCGACGAAGGCAAGACCGTGCGCGATATCGTCGATCTCGATATCCACCGGCGTCGGATCCAGCAAATCAAGCCTGCGACCAGAGAGCATGCGTTGCCAAGCGCGTTTTTGCACAGCCATATATCGGCCCCTCCTATGGCCCGGCGGGTGATCGGCATCAGATGTCGACCGGGCCGGTTGCGTAGACGTGATTGCCATGGACCTTGCCAACCACGCGGTATTTCAGGTTGCGGAAGGTTCGGCTGATCCAGCGGGCCTGTTCGAAATACTCCAGAACCAGGATCGGTTGCCATATGTTGATAATGTGATAGGCGCCTAGCAACGCGCTTTTCTCGTGGCCTTCCACATCCAGTTGCAGAATCGAGACCTTGCGCTCGGTCGGCACCGCATAGTCGAGCATAACCGACCGGACAGCGCCGACCCCCTCACCCGGTGCCTCGACCACACGGCTGACCCCGCCCATCTGGGACCCATCCTTGCGGTGGGTCTGAAAAAGCAGCTCGCCTGCCCGGTCGGACAAGGCGGCGTTACGCAATTCGACATTGCCAAGATCATTCAAGGCCACCGTCTGCCGCGCGGCGGCAAAGCTGCCTGGGTTGGGTTCGAATGCCCAGACCTTTGCTCCCTTTGCCATGTTGCCAGACAGGCCCGGAAGGAAATCGCCAAAGAAGGTTCCGGCATGGATGATGTCGCCATCGCCGCAATTGGCTCGCATGAATTCGATCGTGTCCGGCTCGTATACCCGCCCGGCCAGAACCGCCCTGGCCGCCGGTCGCGACTGGACGGCTGCGGGGATGTGATAGAGGCCGAACCTGTTGTGGCCGATCAGCGCTTCGTCTGCCATATGCTGCCTTTGCCACCTTTTACCCGTACCCACGGGTTTTGGTCGATGTTGCCGGGACTATCAAGAGATGTTAGGGCCAAGCCAATCGACGCAATCAAATTGGAGAGCCCGGGCCAATGTCCGAAGATTATCTCGTCAAAGACATCTCGCTGGCCGAATTCGGCCGCAAGGAACTGGACATCGCGGAAACCGAAATGCCCGGCCTGATGGCGCTGCGCAAGGAATATGGCGACAGCAAGCCGCTCAAGGGTGCGCGCATCGCCGGCAGCCTTCACATGACCATCCAGACTGCGGTCCTGATCGAAACCCTGGTGCATCTCGGGGCGGATGTGCGGTGGGCCTCGTGCAACATATTTTCAACGCAGGACCATGCCGCCGCCGCGATCGCGGCCACCGGAACGCCTGTCTTTGCGGTGAAGGGTGAAACGCTGCCGGAATACTGGGACTATGCGGACCGGATCTTCCAGTTCGAAGAGGGTGGCGCCAACATGATCCTGGACGATGGCGGCGATGCGACGCTGTACATCCTGATGGGTGCGCGCGTCGAAGAGGGCGAAGACGACCTGATCGCGACGCCGACCTCGGAGGAAGAGGAGGCGCTGTTCGCGCAAATCAAAAAGCGCATCGCCGAGACACCGGGCTGGTTCGTCAAGCAACGCCACATGATCCGGGGCGTGACCGAAGAAACCACCACCGGCGTCCATCGGCTTTATCAGATGATGGAGAAAGGCCACCTGCCGTTCCCGGCGATCAACGTGAATGACAGCGTGACCAAGTCGAAATTCGACAACAAGTACGGGTGCAAGGAATCGCTCGTGGACGGCATCCGCCGCGCGACCGATACGATGATGGCGGGCAAGGTCGCCGTGGTCTGCGGCTATGGCGATGTGGGCAAGGGCTCGGCAGCGTCCCTGAGCGGCGCCGGCGCGCGTGTGAAAGTGACCGAGGTCGATCCCATATGCGCCCTTCAGGCGGCGATGGACGGATACGAGGTCGTGACTCTGGAAGACGCGCTGAGCACCGCCGATATCTTCATCACCACCACCGGCAACAAGGACGTGATCCGCATCGAGCATATGCGCGAGATGAAGGACATGGCGATCGTCGGCAACATCGGTCATTTCGACAACGAAATTCAGGTGGCCTCGCTCAAGAACCACAAATGGACCAACATCAAGGACCAGGTGGACATGATCGAAATGCCGAATGGCAACCGGCTGATCCTGCTGTCCGAAGGCCGGCTGCTGAACCTTGGCAACGCCACCGGCCACCCATCCTTCGTGATGTCGGCCTCGTTCACCAACCAGACGCTTGCACAGATCGAACTGTGGACACAGGGCGACAAGTACAAGAACGAAGTCTACGTCCTTCCCAAGCATCTGGATGAAAAGGTTGCGCGTCTGCATCTGGAGCGTATCGGCGTGAAGCTCTCTTCGCTCAGCAAGGAACAGGCGGATTATATCGGGGTGTCGACCGAAGGCCCGTTCAAGCCCGAACACTACCGCTACTGAACACGCAAACTGGAAAACGCGTTTGGGCAGCATTCGACGGAATGCTGCCCATTGTGTTTTGGGGATGCAAAACACGCGCCTGCCCTGAAAAACGGGCATTTGACGCCCGGGCAGTATCTCGGAATTCCGGATTGTTGCCGACGGGAAGCCATGTCGATATTTCCCCTTTGTTTACCCTGCACCCGCCGCTAACCTTCCACCGAGCCGATTTGGCTGGTTTGCAAAGCGGGAGTTATTTGATGGGCAAACGTGACGATTTGATTGCACAATATGCGGACGATCTTAAGAACAAGTGCGGTATGACGCCGGATATGGACCTTCTGACCAAGGTGACCATAGGATGCGGGCCGGCGATCTACGATGCCGATGCATCGACCGTCGCAGGGTCTCAGCCGGCCGAACTCGAAACGGTAAAGAAGAATTTCCTCATCAAGAAACTCGGCCTCGAAGACGGCCCGGCCCTGTCGGAAGCCATCCACACGGCGATCGAGACCTACGGCAAATCCGAGCGCAACAAGTATCGCGCCGTACTCTACTACATGCTGACCAAGCATTTTGGAAAAGAGTCGGTTTACGGCTGATTTCGATCACAGTCTGACGTTGAAACGCCCGCGCCCAGTGCCGGGCGTTTTGCATTTTAGACAGATCTTTAAGGCTTTGCATTTGCGGAATCGGTGCCTGACAGGTTAGCAAGAGACACGGCCAGGACGGTCGGGACCTGAGATTTCAATACGCGTGTGGTGAGTAGGGAACACGCGGGGTGAGAGGGAGGGTCCGACTGCGTTCGGGCCCTCCCTGAGTTTTCGGCATTGTATGATCGGCCTGCCACCCGTGGTGTTGGTTAACGCTCGAAACAGGGTCAGCACCGTACCCAGAACAATGGAGCTTGCGGCGGCGTTCGCTTTCGGACACTTCAGGACGCGCTGCGCCGGTTGCTACCAAACGGAACATCTCTCAATCAATCGGGCTTTGTGTGCCCCATCTCGCATATGATGCGCCATTCGCTTTCGGTTACCGGCTGCACCGAAAGGCGCGAATTCCTGACCAGAACCATCTCGGAGAGCCGGTCCTCTGCCTTGATCTGATCCAGAGTCACCGGTTCGGCAACGGGGCGCACGGCCTTGATATCGACACAGTCCCAACGCGGGTCATCCGTGGTGCTGTCCGGATGTGCTTCTGCACAGACCTCGACGATCCCGACAATCTTGCGGTCCTTCTGCGACAGGTAAAAGAATCCCCGGTCACCAAGCTGCATCTCACGCATGAAATTGCGTGCCTGGTAATTGCGCACGCCATCCCATTCCTCGCCGCTCTCGCCCTTGGCAACCTGCTGTTCCCAGCTCCAGGTCGACGCTTCGGATTTGAAAAGCCAGTACGCCATCAGCCGATAACCTTCTTCCAGGGGATCAGATCGACACTCTCGAACAACCCGGCCTTGGCATAAGGATCGTTCGCCGCCCAGTCGCGCGCGGCCGCAAGGTCGGCAACATCGAGAATGACAAGCGATCCGATCATCGCGTCGTCATCGCCCAGCAGCGGACCCGCCTGGCTCACGACGCCGGTTTGCTCGATATAGGCAAGATGCGCGGCGCGGTTGTCGAGCCGTGTTTGCAGCGCATCTTTCTTGTCTCGGGCGATCAGGGCAACCAGCATGTCATTCTTCCTTTAGGGGACGCGCGAGCAATTCCGCCATCGCGTCGGTTAATGTCAATTTACCATCCAGCAGGCCGACGACCGCGCGGGTGATCGGCATGTCCAGTTCCATCGCCTGCGCCTTGCTCTCGACCGCACGGGCCGTCGCCGCCCCTTCGACGGTCACCGAAGGATCGAACCGCTCGCCCCGGCCCAGCGAAAGACCCAGCCGATAGTTCCGCGATTGCTCGGAGGTACAGGTCAGCATGAGATCACCGAACCCCGACAGTCCGGCCAGCGTCTCGGGCTGCGCGCCAAGCTTCAGTGCCATGCGCTGCATCTCGGCATATCCACGTGTCATCAGCGCCGCACGCGCACTGTCACCCAGCCCGGCACCGATCACCGCGCCGCAGGCAATCGCCACGACATTCTTGAGCGCGCCGCCCAGTTCCGCACCGATGACATCGCGCGTGCGGTAAAGCCGCAGGTTTGCGGTGGTCAGCCGTTGCTGCAGCGTGCTCCCCAGCATCGCGTCCTGACAGGCGAGTGTAAGCGCGGTGGGAAGGCCGCGCGCGATGTCGTGGGCGAAACTCGGACCGGTCAACAATGCGGTGCGCGTGTTCGGCAGAACTTGCGCCATCACCGCGACAGGGCCGATACCGGTGTTCAATTCGACACCCTTGCAACAGGCGACCAGGATGCGTTCGGCGAACAGCCCCGCATGCTCCGCCAGCACCCCGCGCAATTGCTGCATCGGAACCGCAAGCAACAGCGTATCATGCTGCGTGCCCTGCCCGAGATCCGCTGTCACGCTCAGCTGATCGGGGAGCGTGACGCCCGGCAGGCGGCTTTGGTTCACCCGCTCGCTCTGGATCATCCTCGCCTGTTCAGCGGATCGCGCCCACATGGTCACCGGACCGTGCTGCGCCAGCGACACCGCAAGCGCGGTGCCGAATGCACCCGAGCCGATCACACCGACGCTCATGCCTTGGCGCCTTTCCTGCCGCTGCCCAGCAGGGCGGGACTGCTCTGGTCCAGCGGCCAGCGCGGACGCGCGGCGAGATCCATGCCGTCCCTGGCTCCGCCGCGAAACCGCTCGATCCCCGCATAGGCAATCATCGCCGCGTTGTCGGTGCAGAGGCTGAGTGGCGGCGCGAGGAACACGACCCCGGCCTCTTGGGCCACGGCCTGCAACGCGGCGCGGATCGCGGTGTTCGCCGCAACACCACCGGCAACGGCAAGCGTCGGCTCAACCGGGTTTTCGGCAAGATACAATCGCAGGGCGCGGCGCGTCTTGGCTGCCAGGACATCGGCCACCGCCTGCTGGAACCCCGCGCACATGTCTGCCCGGTCCTGCCGCGTGATGCCGTTTTTCTCGGCGACGATCTGATCGCGTTGCCGCAAAAGCGCGGTCTTGAGGCCGGAAAAGGACATGTTGCAGTCGTCGCGATCCAGCAATGGTCGCGGGAAACGGAACCGCGCCGGATCGCCGCCCGCCGCTTCGGCCTGCACCGCCGGGCCACCGGGTTGCGACAGACCCAGCAGGCGCGCGGTCTTGTCAAAGGCTTCGCCCGGCGCATCGTCGATTGTACCGCCAAGGCGGATGAAATCCTCGATTCCCCGAACCAGCAGGTACTGGCAATGACCGCCCGACACCAGCAGCATCAGATAAGGAAACGGTATCCCGTCGGTGAGTCGCGGCGTCAGCGCGTGGCCCGCCAGATGATTGACCCCGACAAGCGGCAAACCGGTCGCCGCACAAATCCCCTTGGCGCACATCACCCCGGACATGACCCCGCCGATCAGCCCCGGACCGGCAGTCACCGCCACCGCATCCAGGTCGGCCAGTGTCAGATTTGCGGTCGCAAGCGCCTCGCGCACGCATTGATCCAGCTTTTCCGCATGGGCGCGCGCCGCGAGTTCCGGCACGACACCGCCATAGGCGCTGTGCAGTTCGTTCTGTCCGAACACGATCGACGACAGGATATCGGCAGGATCGACCGCGCGTTGGCGCACCACTGCGGCGGCGGTATCGTCACAGCTGCTCTCCAGCCCCAGTACGGTAAGTGTCTGTGTCATAGGCCCGATCATTGCACCCGGTCTCGTCGGGAGGTATCACCCTATGCGGTGCCAAACAATCCCGGTGCGTGTCGATGGATGAACCGACGGTAACTTTGCTGATGACCCGTCCGCGCCCCGAGGCCGAGCGGTTTCTGCGGCAATTGCCTCACGATGTATTGCGTCGCGTCACGCCGGTTGTCGCGCCGCTGCTGGACATCGAGACATGCGATGCCGCTGTCGCTCTCGATGGTTTCACCGGGGTGATCTTTTCCTCGGGAAATGCCGTCCGCGCGGTATCGTGCGACACGCAACAGGTTCCGGCCCATTGCGTCGGTGCGGCCACTGCGCGGCTCGCCCGGCAACGCGGCTGGCATACCGGTGAGATCGGGATCGATGCCGACGCTCTGGTTTCGGCGCTGATCCGGGCGAAGGCGACGGGTCCGCTGCTGCATCTGTGCGGGAGTCACACGCGCGGCGGGATTGCGGAGCGGCTCAGTGCAGCCGGCTGCGCCACGAAGCGGCAAAAGGTCTATGCGCAGAAGCTGCGGCACTTCGACGAAAAAACACGTGCGATTCTGCGTGACGGTGCCTGCGTCATCGCCCCGATCTTCTCGCCCCGCACCGCGCGGCAATTTGTCGACCAATGTCCGAAAACCCGTGATTTGCACCTTGTCGCGATGAGCGCCGCCGTCGCAGAACCCCTTTCTGACATGGCCCATTCCACTCTAACGGTTGCGTCGCAGCCGAATAACGCCAGTATGGCGTTGGTCGTGGAAAAACTTGTGCATCGACACTGCCGGGTTGAGAGTGGCGGGGGCGCACAGTAACATCCGCGAGGGCTTTGGTATGATTGATGTGAGAATCGAAGGGGTAAATTACGTTGGCTGACAAAAAATCGCCCGAGAACGACCAAGACACCAACGGCCAGACCGAACCAGACAAGATTGATGTCCAAGCGGCATCCCCGGACAGCAACGGGAACACCGCCCGTGGCAATCGCGTGATCGAAAAGGAAAAGGTCATCGAGACCCGCAGCGGGTTCGGCTCAGCATTGTTCGGCGGGATTGTTGCGGCGTCGCTCGGATTCATCGCCGCACGGTCGGAGATCATCGAACCTTACCTGCCCGATTTCCTGCGATCCCAGGACCTGTCGGCCGAGATCGCCGATCTGCAATCCGGCCTCGCGGCGCAGGCCGAGAGCATTTCTTCGGTCAGCGGCAAGGTCGATGCCATCAAAATCCCCGACCTCACGCCGGTAGAAGCCAGCATCTCGGACCTGACCGCTCAGGTTGCGCCGCTCAGCGATCGGATTGACGCCGTGCGCAGTGACGTGAGCGCCATGGACAAGCGCCTGACAGAAGTCGCGAAACGCCCGATCGACGAGGGCGTATCCAAGGCCGCGATCGCAGCCTACGAAAAGGAACTCGCCGACCTGCAGAAGGCGATGGCCACACAGCGCAAGGAAGTCGAGGGGCTGATCGCCGATGCACGCGCCATCAAGGCCCAGGCCAGCGAGATGGAAGCGAACGCCGCCAAGGCCGCGCAACAGGCCGCCAACCGGGCCACGATGGCGCAACTGCGCGCCGCTCTGGATGCCGGCGCGCCGTTCTCCGCGCAAGCGGAAGACCTCAAGGCGGCCGGGGTCGATGTTCCCGCCGATCTGGACCGATATGCAGCCGAAGGCATCGCGACGCTCACCGCGCTGAACAACAGCTTCCCTCCGGCGGCCCGTGAGGCGCTCGCTGCGGCACGTTCCAGGAACAAGGGCGAAGATCGCGGATTTCGCTCGTTTCTCGAGCGCCAGCTCGGTGCCCGATCGGTCGAGCCGCGCGAGGGCGACGACCCGGATGCAATCCTGTCCCGTGCCGAAGCCGCCGTTGCAGACGGGCGTCTGGATGCGGCGCTTTCGGATATCGCCATGTTGCCTGACAACGCCCAGGCGGCGATGGGCAACTGGGTCGACCGGGCGCGCGCACGGCAGGTTGCGGTCACTGCCGCCGACTCTCTGGCCGCCAGCCTGAACTCCAACTGAAGGACCCGCCATGCTCTGGTCACTATTGAAGATCCTGATCTTTGTCGCGGTCATCGCGCTCCTCGCCATGGGCGCGGTATACCTGATGGAATCCGACGGTGGGATGCAGATCACGATCGCAGGAACGGAATACACCTTTGGCCCGCTTCAATCGGTGATCGCCGCCGCGATTCTTGTCGTGTTGGTCTGGATCGGTCTGAAACTGCTGTCGCTTCTTGTCGCGACCCTGCATTTCCTCAATGGCGACGAAACCGCCCTGTCGCGCTACTTTGATCGAAACCGCGAGAAAAAAGGGTTCGAAGCCTTGTCTGACGGGTTCGTGGCGCTGGCTTCGGGCGAAGCAAAGCAGGCCATGTCCAAGGCCGCAAAGGCCGAGAAATATCTGCAAAAGCCCGAGTTGACCAACCTTCTGACTGCGCAGGCCGCCGAAATGGCAGGCGACACGCGCAAGGCGACAGAGACCTACAAGAAGCTGATTGAGAACGAAAACACCCGGTTTGTGGGCGTGTGCGGGATCATGAAACAGAAACTGTCCGAGGGCGACACGAAAACCGCCCGCAAGCTCGCGGAAAAAGCGTTTCAGCTCAAGCCGCGGCACGAGGAGACGCAGGACGTTCTGCTCAAACTTCAAGCCCAGGCGCATGATTGGGCCGGCGCACGCAACACCCTGAACGCAAAACTGAAATCCGGCAGCCTGCCGCGTGACGTCGTGACCCGGCGCGAGGCCGTTCTGGCCCTGTCCGAGGCGCAGGACATCATCGCCGAAGGTGCCAGCATCGACGGGCAGGAACAGGCCATAGAAGCCAATCGCCTGTCACCCGATCTGGTGCCAGCGGCAGCAATGGCGGCGCGGTCCTATATCGCCGCCGGCAAGACACGCAAGGCGATCCGCGTCCTGAAAAAGGCATGGGATGCGCAGCCCCACCCGGATCTGGCCGCCGCATTTGCCGCGATCAACCCGACCGAGACCGCCGAGGAACGGGTCAAGCGGTTTACCACGCTGACCAATATTCACCCGCAGCATCCCGAAACCCGCCTGGTGCGGACCGAATTGCACATCGTGGCCGAGGATTTCCCCGAAGCACGCCGGGCGCTTGGTGATCTGGCCGAAACCGCGGCGGACGCCCGCGCGCTCACGCTGATGGCGGCGATCGAACGCGGTGAGGGCGCGCCGGATTCCGTGGTGCAGGGTTGGCTCGCCAAGGCTCTGAACGCTCCGCGCGGTCCGCAATGGGTCTGCGAAAACTGCAACCACATCCATGCAAACTGGTTGCCCGTCTGCGAGAATTGCGAAAGCTTCGACACGCTGGCATGGAAATCGCCGCAGGCGAACGAAGTCGGCAGCGCCACAGGCGCAAATATCCTGCCACTGCTCGCCAACTCGCCAGAGACGACAAGCATCGTTTCCGATCAGGAATTCATCGACGCGGACACCGACGGGCCGGAATCTACGGAAACAGCGGATCCGGAAGATGGTCCTGCGGCTGATGACGCAAAAAAGGAAAAGCCGGCCGGTTGAAAGGGCGGGCAGACCAGAGGTTCAGGGCGCTGAGCGATCTATTGACCGCCAGCGCCCGATTTCTTTCTGGTGCGTCCGGGCCGCTCCGGCCTGTCAGGTGTCGGAAAATGACTGCATGACCTCGGCGGTTATTTCAAGCGACCGCAATCTGGCGGCGTGGTCGTGGATCGGAGCGCTGACGATCACCTCGTCGGGCTGATAGCGTTGCAACAGCGTCGCCATCGAGTCACGTATCTGCGCAGGCGTGCCAGAGACCGAGCATGTCAATGCGTGGTTGACTATCCTGATCAAACCGGCATCGAGAATCTCGGAAATGTCCTCGACCGGTCGCGGCAAGGGACCGGGGCGACCGGTTCTCAGCCGCGCGAAGGCCTGCTGCATCGAGGTCATCAGATAGCTTCCGGTTCCTTCGTCATCCGCGGCAAAGGCATTGACCGCCAGCATGAAACGGGGTGCATCCGAGAATTGCGAGGGTTGAAAACGGTTTCGATAGATTTCGACCGCTTCGGCAAGGGCGGCGGGCGCGAAATGCGAAGCAAAGGCATAGGGCAACCCCAGCTGCGCCGCCAGTTGCGCGCCATAAAGGCTCGACCCCAGTATCCACACCGGCACATGCGTGCCCGCTCCCGGAACCGCGCGGACCGGCTGATCCGGCGTCACATCCCCCAGATAACCGAGCAATTCGATCACATCCTGCGGAAAACTGTCGGTCTGGTCCATTCCGCGACGAAGGGCGCGTGCGGTCTGCATGTCGGTGCCGGGTGCCCGCCCGACGCCCAGATCGATCCGGTTGGGGTAAAGCGTCGCCAGCGTCCCGAATTGTTCGGCGACGATCAACGGGGCGTGGTTCGGCAGCATCACGCCACCCGATCCGACCCGTATGGTTTTGGTTCCCGCCGCCACATGGCCGATCACGACGGATGTTGCCGCGCTCGCGATGCCGGGCATGTTGTGGTGTTCGGCCAACCAATAGCGGGAATAGCCCCAGCGCTCGGCATGTTGCGCGAGATCCAGGGTGTTTCGCAGAGATTGTTCTGCCGAGCCGCCTTCGACAATCGGAGACAGGTCGAGCACGGAGTATCGGGTCACGAGAGTTTCCTTGACTGTATCGTGGGGCAGATCGTGTATGAGACTAGCCGTCCTTGCCTAATACGTTTTCGGCAAATGCAGTTTTGAACGCCTCCTGCTTTTCGGGGCTGGCGTCGGTCTGGTAATTGGACTTCCACTCGTCCATCGTCATGCCGTAAAAGATTTCGCGGGCCTGCATCTTGTCCATCTCGATGCCTTTTTCATTGGCCGCTTCCTGATACCAGCGCGACAGGCAGTTCCGGCAAAATCCGGCAAGATTCATCAGGTCGATGTTCTGCACATCCGTGCGATCCTGCATCAGGTGTTGCTGCAACCGGCGAAAAGCGGCGGCCTGAAGTTCGATTTCCGTCTGTTTGTCCATGGCTGAACCCTCTTGATGCTTCGGTTGCGTACCACGTCCATATGGGACCCGGCGCGCGCGCCAGCAAGCACCCCGCCGTCAGGTTTTCCGCTCACAGCCCCGATTTTTCGAGCGCATGCCCAAGGATCGGCGCCAGCCGTTCGGCCCAGGCGCGCTGCCCCGCGTGATCGGCGATCAGATCGTTGCGCAGTTCGATCAGAACATTCGGTCTCCCCGGACCGATGGCGTGCTTGTCGATCGAATCGCCGGGCAGATGCCCCGAGTATGGCGCGTTGTCACCGACACAGAGACCGTCCTCGGCCAGCAATTCAATCAGCGGGCGTGCCAGCCGGTCGTCATCGGCATAGAGCACGCCAACCTCCCACGGGCGCGGCGGACGCCCGCGCAACTGCCGGGTGAAACTGTGTATCGAAAGGATGACGGCGTGCGGCAGGGCCGCCATGCGCGCCAGTTCATCATGGTAGGGCCGATAACACAGATCGAGCCGCCGCGCGCGCTCGGCCGCATCTGCATTCCGGTTGGCGGGAATGATGGATCCATCATAGAGTTTCATCAGCAACGTCGGATCGTCTTCGCCCCGGTTCGGGTCGATCACCAAGCGCGAGAAATTGGACGCGATCACCGGCCCGTCCAGAAGCTGCCCCAGATGCTGCGCCAGATCGTAAGCCCCGACATCATAGGCGATATGCCGCTCCATGTCCTCGCGCGGCAAACCGAGATCGCCGCCATTGATCTGCGGCGGAACGGTATTGGTGGCATGATCGCAAGTGATAAGCCAGCGCGACGGGCGCGTTTCGCCCAGCAGATAGAACGGGGTATATGTCATGTGCCTGTCATCTCTTTGACGCCAGCTATAGGCGTGGCACAGCTTGCCCGCAAATGGGAAATGCGGCATAACGCCGACCAGATGTTTGCGGTAACAGACTTGAAACAAAGGATTCTGACAGAATGAAGCGCCTGCGCAATGTGAAAATCGTGGCCACACTTGGCCCCGCCTCGGAAACCTACGACGTGATCCGGGCGCTGCATGAAGCGGGTGTTGACGTGTTCCGCCTGAACATGAGCCACGGCACGCAGGACGAAATCCGCGAAAAGCACAAGCATATCCGCCAGGTGGAAAAGGATCTGGACAGCCCGATCGCCATTCTTGCCGATCTTCAGGGGCCCAAGCTGCGCGTCGGCAAGTTCGCCAATGACAGCGAAGAGCTCAGCCCCGATGACAAGTTCCGGATGGACCTTGATCCCGCAGCCGGCGATGCAACCCGCGTCTGCCTGCCACATCCCGAGATTTTCCAGGCCCTGGTTCCGGGCGTCACGCTGTTGGTCAATGATGGCAAGATTCGACTCAGGGTCGATGAATGCGGTCCCGAGTTTGCCAATTGCACCGTGATTGCCGGGGGCACCATTTCGAACCACAAGGGCGTGAATGTGCCGGACGTGGAGCTGCCGCTCGCCGCGCTCTCCGAAAAGGATCTCAGCGATCTGGAATTCGCCTGCGAGCTGGGCGTCGACTGGCTGGCGCTGTCTTTCGTGCAACGGGTGCAGGATGTCGAAGAGGCGCGCGCACTCGTCAAGGGGCGCGCTTCGATCATGTGCAAGATCGAAAAGCCCAAGGCGGTGGACCGGTTCGACGACATTCTCGGCGCCTGTGACGGTGTCATGGTCGCGCGCGGCGACCTTGGGGTCGAATTGCCGGTTCAGGCGGTACCGCCGATCCAGAAACGGCTGGTGCGCCGGTGCCGCGCCGCGGCCAAGCCGGTCATTGTCGCCACCCAGATGCTCGAAAGCATGATCGAAAGCCCGATGCCGACCCGCGCCGAGGTCAGTGACGTCGCGACGGCGATTTATGAAGGGGCCGACGCCGTCATGCTGAGCGCGGAATCCGCCGCCGGACAGTTTCCGGTCGAAGCCGTGACAACCATGGATCGTGTCGCCATCGAGGTCGAAGCCGATCCGACCTATGCGCAGATCATCGCCGCGTCGCGTAACGTCAAGGGCAGCAGCGTCGCCGACGGCATCGTCGCCGCGGCGCGCGAGATCGCGGAAACCGCCGACATCAAGGCGATCTGTTGCTATACCCAGAGCGGTACGACCGCCTTGCTGACCGCGCGGGAACGGCCCGGCGTGCCGATCATCGCCATGACCAGTCAGTTGCGAACCGCGCGTCGCCTGGCGCTCAGCTGGGGATGCACCTGCCTGATGACTCCGGAACTCGAACGGTTCAAGGGCGCGGTGGTCAACGCTGCCAAAGCCGCGCGTGCAGTAGGATATGCAACGGAAAAAGACCAGATCGTGATCACTGCGGGCGTGCCGTTCAATGTGCCGGGCACCACGAATATCCTGCGCATTGCCCCCTGCGACGAGCGGTTGATCTACAATACCGATCCGGAATAGACACGGCTGCGACGTGTTCGCCCCTGTTTCGGCCCGACAAAAAGGATTTGCGATGCGCCGCTGGCTTTCTGGATTATTTCTCGCTGGTGCCCTGACCGCGCAGGCGACACAGGCCAGGCAACTCTGTGAAATGATCATGGTGCCGGACACGGGCGACATACTGCTTGAGACGGGCGATTGCGACAGCCGGGTCACGCCCGCTTCGACCTTCAAGGTGGCACTGGCGCTGATGGGATTTGACAGCGGCGCTCTTGTGGATGCCCATACGCCCGTCCTGCCCTATCAGCCCGACTATGTGGATTGGGGTGGCGATGCGTGGCGGCAGGAAACCGATCCGACCCATTGGATGACCTATTCCGTGGTCTGGTATTCGCAGCTCATCGCGCAGGAGCTTGGCGAAAAGACGCTGCACGACTATGCGACCGCCTTCGAATATGGCAACGCCGATTTTTCCGGCGATCCGGGCAAGAACAACGGCCTGGAGCGCGCATGGATCAGTTCGTCGCTTATGATCTCCCCGCGCGAGCAGGCCGAATTCCTGTCACGTATGCTGATGGGTCGGCTCCCGGTGAGCGATTCGGCGCTGACGCATACAATCGACGTGATCGCGACACACGACCTGCCGGGCGGGTGGGTCGTGCATGGCAAGACGGGTGGCGCCTATCCTCGCCTCGCCGATGACAGTCTCGACTTCGAACGCGGCTGGGGATGGTTCGTAGGCTGGGCCGAGCGCGATGACGCGCGCGTGGTTTTTGTGCGTCTGGATCAGGATGAATCGCGTCAGGAAGAATCGGCGGGCTTGCGCGCCCGCGCGGCATTCCTTCGCGATTTTCCGGACCTGATGACGGGCATCGCGCAGTAATCGCATAAAAATCGCCGGAATTGCACCGATGCCCCTTGCCAGCCGGGTCCGTCTTTCGTAGAGGACGCCTCTGATCGCGCGACCGGCCAACAGTGGCATGCCGAGTCGCGCTTGCAACCGACCCGAAGACAAGGAGACGGAAATGCCCAAGATGAAGACGAAATCGAGCGCCAAGAAACGCTTCAAGGTGACAGCGACCGGCAAGGTCCTGGCCGGACAGGCCGGCAAGCGCCACGGCATGATCAAGCGCACCCGGAAATTCATTCGCGACGCGCGCGGAACCACCACGCTGAGCGCCCCCGACGCCAAGATCGTCAAGGGCTTCATGCCCTACGACCGCTGATAGGAGGCTGATCACATGGCACGAGTAAAAGGTGGGACCGTCACCCACGCACGTCACAAGAAAATCGTCAAGGCCGCCAAGGGTTACTATGGCCGTCGCAAGAACACCTTCAAGGTGGCGACACAGGCCGTCGACAAGGCAAACCAGTACGCAACCCGCGACCGCAAGGCCCGCAAGCGCAATTTCCGCGCCCTGTGGATTCAGCGGATCAATGCGGCGGTCCGCAACCATGATGAGGCGCTGACATACAGCCGCTTCATCAACGGTTTGACACTGGCCGGTATCGAGGTCGACCGCAAGGTTCTGGCCGATCTGGCCGTGCATGAACCCGATGCGTTCGGTGCGATCGTCGCCAAGGCACAGGCGGCGCTGGCTGCCTGATCCCGGCAAAGACCCGATTTTCCAAAGGACCCGTCTGGCAACAGGCGGGTCTTTTCCTTTGCGATACCATTTTGAATATTGACGCTGCCGTTTTCGTGCGCCCGTAGCCGTCTATAGCATTTCGCGATAAACCTGAATCACCTAACGCTGCCTGAAATCGAAGATTTCAACGCGTTAGCTGATGCGAGATGTTTCAAGTTAATCGCGAAACGCTTTAGCCGGTCAGCATTCGCAATCCCTGCGTCACGTCGGACCGCACGGCAAGCCGTAGCCCCGGTTCATCCCCGGCCTTGAGCGCCGCGATGATGAGCTTGTGAAAATGCGGCGGCTCGGTGCGCCGCAACCGCCCATAGAGCGCGCGCATCGTCGGCCCCAGTTGCAGCCAGACGGTTTCGGCCATCGCCAGCATCGCCGGGGCCTGTGCACGCAGGTACAGCGTGCGGTGAAATTCCAGATTGGTGCGAATGTACCCGACCGCGTCCCGCGCGGTAACGGCATCGGCAATGGCGGAATTGATCGTCTGCAACCGATCAATCAGCGCGATATGCGCCCGGGGGAGCGCCCGGCTGGCCAGTTCCACCTCCAGCAACGCGCGCAGCGCCGCCAGTTCCTCGATCCGTTCGCTTGTCAATTCCGGCGTCGACACCCGACCCGAGGAAGTCAGCGACAAGGCCCCCTCGGCCACAAGCCGCCGCACGGATTCGCGGGCGGGCGTCATGGATACGTTGAATTCCCTGCCGATCCCGCGAAGCGTAAGCGCCATACCCGGCTCGATTTCACCATGCATGATCCGCGTACGCAGGGTTCGGTAAACCCTGTCATGGGCGGCAACCAGAGGCGATTCCGTCGGACGTGTACTGATCATGCTCTTTTGTGATCACAAAACATCGGCAGGTCAAGCAGGCCTGTCAAAACCGATACCGATGCAGCGTCGCGCCCTCTTTGCGCAGCCAGCGCCGCTCGGCATTGTACGGGCCGTGGAGACGCTCGACCGTCGCCCAGAATGCCGGCGAGTGGTTCATCTCGGCCAGATGCGCGACCTCATGCGCCGCCACATAGTTCAGGATTTCCGGTGGCGCCAGGATCAGTCGCCAGGAATACATCAACCCGCCATCCGATGTGCACGACCCCCATCGAGAACGTGTGTCACGCAGCGTAATCCGCGTGTAGTCCCGGCCCAGCCGATCCGCATAGAGGTCACTTGCCGAGGTGAGCCGATCCCGCGCCAGTTCCCTGAGCCACGCTTGCAAACGACGGCCGACACCATCCTGCGGCACGCAAATCTCGCCCTCGCGATACGTGATCCGACGCCCACGCGCGGCAACGATCCGACACATCCTTCCCTCGATGGGCAAACTCGCCCCGGCCTGCACCGGCGCTTCGTCCGGCCGTTTGTCGAGATGATCGCGGATCCATTCGGCCTTGGACGCCGCGAACTCCAGCGCCTCGGCCTCTTTCGCCCCGCTGGGCAGGGTCAACGTCACGCGACCGTCAAGCCGCGAGATTCGCAGGCTGATCCGCCGCGCCCGCCCCGAGCGCCGCAGCGTCAGGGCGACCGGAGGCGCTCCGGGTAGGACGTGTTCCGCCATGTTGCATCCTCCAACTGGGACTAAAGCCTTTGACAGTGTCCAATTCATATGGCACGTGACCGGAATCGTCGATGCGACTCAGCAGATTATCAAGGGGATAAACATGCCCAACGAAGAATGGGGCACCAAACGCCTGTGCCCGACAACCGGTAAACGGTTCTACGACCTGAACAGAGACCCGATCGTCAGCCCCTACACGGGCGAAATCGTCGAGATCGTCGCCGGCAAGAGCCGGATGATTTCTGCCGATTCAGAGGATGCCGAAACGCTCAAGGCCAAACAGAAGATCGACGGCGATGATGATTCGGTTCTGGAAGATGACGACGTGGATGTCGATCTGGATGACGACCTTCTCGAGGACGATGACGACGATGATGATGTCTCGCTCGACGACATCGCGGACGTCCCTGTCGAAGAGGAAGAGTGACCCGAAAATCGTTCCGGGCGGGCTATTTTGCACTTGATCCCGCCCGATGTAACGCCTAGACACCACGTCACGTTCGGGGCCTTAGCTCAGCTGGGAGAGCGCTTGCATGGCATGCAAGAGGTCAGGAGTTCGATCCTCCTAGGCTCCACCATCTCGCCTTTTGAAAAGCACCAGATAGTTCTGCCTTTCTCGTCAGAGGTTTTGCCTCTGCCACGCAGACCGGTGCTGTTTCCCCTACGAAAATCCATGCTGCCTTGATCCACGCCTAGGGCATGTTGATCCCGTCGCCCCCCCCCCTGCCAAACCCAAGGATGGCCCATGAGCGACCATTTCTTCGTCGTGACGGGCGGTCCCGGTGCGGGCAAGACCAGCCTGATCATCGAACTCGCCCGACGCGGCTTCCACACAATCCCCGAATCCGGCCGCGCGATCATCCGCGAGGAAGTGGCCAGCGGCGGAGACGCCCTCCCCTGGGCCGACCGCATGGCCTACGCCGAACTGATGCTTGAGCGCGACCTCCGCGCCTACGAAGACGCACAGGCGCTCCCAGGCCCCGTGATCTTCGACCGGGGCATTGCCGATATAATGGGCTACCTGACCCTCTGCGGCCTCCCCGTGCCGCCCCACGTCTCTGCAGCGGTCAAGAAAGCCCACTACAACCGCCGAGTCTTTCTGGCGCCCTACTGGGACGAGATCTTCACACAGGACACCGAGCGGAAGCAGAGCCAGACCGAGACCGAGGCGACTTGCGCGGCGATGATCAACACCTACGCCGCGCTCGGATATGAAATCACGGAGTTGCCACGGGCAGATACCGGGCGGCGCGCCGACTTCATAGCAGCGCACTTAGCGTGCTGACGAAGGCACCCCACGCCATAGCCGAGTTTTATGCTGCATGGTCGCCTGCAAGAAGAATTGCAAATAACTGAGCTGGACCCGTGGACATCGCCGCCGAGAAAATGTCTCTTGACACACAAAAAGACGCTGCGGCGAGGGATAATTTTCGGTGAACGTTCAACAACATAAGAAGCTCACAGACGATATATGGGAGATCGCCAAGCGCCTGCGCGGCCCCTACCGCCCTCCGCAATACCGGCTTGTCATGCTGCCCATGGTGGTTCTGCGCCGCCTGGACTGCGTGCTTGAGGACAGCACTGACCGGGTGCATGCCGAATACAACCGTCTAAAGGCAGCGGGCACGAACGAGAAGGCGATGGAAAAGCTTTTGGCGCGGATCGCTGACCCGGACCGTAAGCAGCCCCTCTACAACACCAGCAAATATACCTTCGCCCGCCTGACCGCCGACGCCGAGAACATCGCACCAAACCTCGTAGCCTATATCAACGGGTTCTCCCCCACGGCTCGCGCGATCTTCGAGAAGTTCAACTTCGCCGAGCAAATCCAGAAGCTCGACGACAGCAATCGCCTGTTCCACATCGTCCAACAGATGGCGACCGTGCCGCTGCACCCTAACGAGGTGGACAACCTTCAGATGGGCTACCTGTTTGAGCATCTGGTGATGAAGTTCAACGAACAGGCCAATGAGGAGGCCGGGGATCATTTCACCCCCCGAGAGGTCATCGAACTGATGGCGAACCTCGTCTACACGGGCGAAAAGGACGTCTACAAGCCCGGCATTTACCGCACGATCTATGACCCAACATGCGGTACGGGTGGGATGCTGTCCGTCTCGGAACAACACATCCGCGCAGGAAACGACGCGGCCAACCTTGCGCTCTATGGGCAAGAATACAATGACGAGAGCTGGGCGATCTGCTGCTCGGACATGCTCATCAAGGACGAAGAGACCAATAATATCATCCTTGGCGATACGCTGGGTGACGGTAAGACCAAGGACGGCTTCGAAGGTCACCAGTTCCATTACATGATGGCAAACCCGCCTTTTGGCGTGGACTGGAAGGACCAGAAGAAGGTCGTTGAGGACGAACACAAAAAGCTCGGTTTCAACGGGCGTTTCGGGGCGGGCACGCCTGACATCGACGATGGGTCACTGCTGTTCCTCCAGCACATGATATCCAAGATGCACCCCAGCCCCGACGACCCCGACACTCCCGGCGACGGGTCCAAGATTGCCGTGGTGTTCAACGGCTCGCCCCTCTTCTCGGGCAGTGCGGGCGGTGGCCCGTCCAGCATCCGCCGATGGATCATCGAAAACGACTGGCTGGACGCGATCATCGGCCTGCCGGATCAACTCTTCTACAACACCGGCATCTACACCTACGTGTGGATGGTGACGAACCGCAAACCGGCTGAGCGGCGCGGCAAGGTGCAACTGATCGACGGCACATTGTTTGCCGAGCGGATGGACAAGAGCCTGAACAACAAGCGTCACCGCATCACGGATGACCAGATTGCCGACCTGACCCGCATCTATGGCAACTACCGCGACGGCGAACAGGCCGAAGTAGTGGTGAACAAGAAGACGGGTGAGAAAGAAACCCGTACCGTCTCGCGCATCTTCAACAACCATGAGTTCGGCTTCCTGCGCATCGTCGTGGAACGCCCCCTGCGTATGAACTTCCAGACGACGCCCGAACGGATCGCGCGGCTGGATGACCTCGACCCCGACAAGCACTCCGTCGCGGACATGCGGGCGGTGGTCGAGGCGATGGACGCAGACCGCCTCTACATGGACCTTGCCGAGTTTGACGCCGATGTGGTCGCCACCGCCGCCGATCTGGACATCAAGCTGGGCAAGGGGGTGCGAAAGACCCTGTGGCTGACCATCGGCGACAAGAATCAGAAGGCAGAGCCTTGCATCTGGGTGGGCGACCGCCCTGAACCCGATGCAGAACTGCGCGATACCGAAAACGTGCCGCTGCCCGACTGGACACAGCTTCCCTTGCCGATGCCCTTCGGCCCTGATCCACAGAACAAGTTGAACGGCGATCTGGTCACGCTGATGACCCCGGCCATTGATGCCTATATGGAGGCCGAGGTGCTGCCCCATGTGCCCGATGCCTGGGTGGACTATGGCCGCACCAAGGTCGGCTATGAAATTCCGTTCAATCGGCATTTCTACGTCTACAAGCCCCCGCGCGAGTTGGACAAAATAGAACGCGAAATCGAGACGCTGGAAGGCGAGATCGCCAAGCTTTTGGAAGGTCTTATCTGATGGCGGTGATCACTCCAAAGGTGCAAGGCTTTGATCTGCCTGACACATGGCGTCGGAAGCGGATCAAGTATGTCGCCACCTATAACGATGAGGCTCTGTCCGACGACACAGACGAGTTCAAGGAAATCGAGTACATCGAGATTTCCGGCGTCTCTCTGGTTGGAGGTATCGAAAACGTCTCTTCGCTCCAGTTCCACAAAGCGCCATCCCGAGCGCGGCGCATCTTGCGCGGTGGAGATACCCTTGTTTCTACGGTTAGGACCTATCTCAAGGCCATCGCCACGGTGCGAGAGGCACCGAACAACCTGATTGCGTCAACCGGGTTTTGCGTGATCCGGCCGGGCGAAGAGATCGACGCTGCGTTTCTCGGTTGGGTGATGAAGTCGGAGCCCATAGTCGGCGAGATTGTCGCCCGCTCTGTCGGGGTAAGCTACCCGGCCACCAACGCCAGCGAGGTGGTGAAGCTGGAAGTTCCTCTCCCCGACCTCGACACCCAGCGGCGGATTGCGGGGTATCTGGATGACAAGACGGCGCGGATTGATGCGCTGATCGAGAAAAAAAGGGCGCTGCTGGACCGTATGGCGGAGAAATGCCAAGCCCTCATCACCCGCGCCGTCACCCGTGGCCTCAACCCCGACACCCCCCTGAAAGACAGCGGCATTGATTGGCTCGGCAAGGTTCCGGCGCATTGGAAGGTGAAGAAGCTCAAGTACCTCACGCCCAAGGTGAGTGTCGGCATCGTTGTGACGCCCGCGAGTTGGTACGCCGAAGAAGGCGTGTTGGCACTGCGCGGCCTCAATATTCGCCCGATGGGTTTCGACCTTCAAGAAACCCGGCTGATTAGTGACGATGGGCACGAGTACCACGCCAAGTCAGAGTTGCGGGAAGGCGACCTGGTTTCAGTGCGGACCGGCGATCCGGGCACAACGGCAGTTGTCACAGAAGACCTTGCAGGCTCGAATTGCGTTGATCTGGTGATAATCCGCCGCCCAACCGAGATGGTCCCACGATATCTAGGTTGGTTTCTCAACAGCAACGTCGCCAAAGTTCAGTATCAGTTGGGGTCCGAAGGAGCTTTGCAGGCTCATTTCAATGTTGAGACCTCCAAAGAGACCTTAATAGCGGTGCCGCCAAACACGGAGCAGACCGATATTGTTGCGCATCTTGAAGCTGCGCTCGCTGACCATGACGTGATCGCAGGAAAAATAGCGACTAGCGTGGAGAAGCTGACCGAATACCGCGCTGCCCTCGTCACCGCCGCCGTGACGGGCAAGATCAAGGCGCTGCTGAGCGAGGACGCGCCCAAGCCCGCCAAGAAGCAGGCCCCCGTCGCCTTCAAACGCTCGGTGCTGGCCGCCTATATCGCAGACACGCTCTGCGACCACCCCACCTTTGGCCGGGTGAAGTTCCAGAAACTCTTGCACCTGTGCGAAGCGCATCTGGAAATTCAGGAGGTCGCGGGCAACTACCACCGCGACGCCGCTGGCCCGTTCGACACGCAGATGATGCGCTCCGTTCATTCCCAGATCGAAAAACAGGGCTGGATCGCGCCAGTGAAGGGCGACATGGGCTGGACCTATGCCCGAGGCGAGAAGGTGGACGGCTACCGCGACCACTTCGACCGCTATTTCGGCGACCGCAAAGAGGCGCTGGAAGACCTGCTCGCCCTGATCGCACCGATGAAGACCCAGCAGGCCGAAATCGTCTCAACCGCCTTTGCCGCGTGGAACGATCTGCTGCTGGAGGGCAATACACCCAGCGATGATGAGATCGTGGACCTGATCCTGAACGACTGGACCGAGAGCAAGAAGGCGATCAGCGCCGACCGCTGGCATAACGCCCTCGTGTGGATGCGCGAAAAGGGCCTCACCCCGCGCGGTCTGGGGGAGCATACGAAGAGGAAAGGGGCTTAGATTGGCAGGTCGTGGCAACCCTTGGGATGTTCCAGAATGGCACTTCGTGCGCCAGGAAGCCATGTTGGTGCGCCACCTCATCGGAGCCGGAGCAACGGCTTTGGGGCAAGCCAACTATGCGAACAAGAAGGGCGAGTATTACCGCGCCTTTTTTGAATTGTCGGTTGGGATGGAACGTCTGGCGAAGCTGATCTTGGTTGTTGACTATGCCTTGTCCAACAATGGGGCCTTGCCGGACGAAAGCTATGTTCGCCACTACGGGCATCTACTGGGCAAGCTCTTTTCAGAGGTTGAGCGGGTCAGCTCGGATCACGATCTGAGTTTGGATTATCAACGCCCGACCGATGCAGTAGCTTCCGCAATCATCGAAAACCTAGACGCCTTCGCTGATGCAAAGCGAGGCCGATATGCGAATTTCAATGCCATCGGAGACCCCAAAAACGGTCAGCACGAACCCATTGGCAAGTGGTGGGCAGAGGTGGCCGAGGCTATCCTCAAACAACGATACTACGGTCAGAAGGTGCAGCAGACAGTAGAAGGCAACGCCCGCATCGTGAGCGCCATCTATGGCGGCCACGCGGCTGTGCTGCACACGACCGAAACCCGCGACGTTGTTGACGATCTTGAACTCTCGTCCCGCCGAACTGGCCAAACCAAACTGGTTCAAAAGTGGTCGCGCTATCACGCACTCACGGTCGCCCGTTGGTTAGCCGACGTGTTTTGTGAGCTGACGTGGGACGCGGCCCAAAAACACGGCATGGATGCTTTCTACGGAAGCTGGGAGTTTCTTTATACTTACCGGGTTGAAGATGATTTGTTGAAATCTCGCAAGATTTGGCCGTTAAATTAGTGAGTTGATATGGCAGGGCACACCGAGACCGATTTTGAGAAGGCAATTGAACACGGGCTGACCTCTCAGGGGGGATACGCTCGCCGGTCGCCTGCCGACTTCGATGAGGACTTGTGCCTGTTTCCTGCCGATGTCGTTGGGTTCCTCAAGGACACGCAGCCCCAGAAATGGGATCAGCTCGAAGCCCTGTTGAAGGGGCAGACAGAGGATCAGGTGCTGTCCGACCTTGCCAAGGAACTGACGACAAAGGGGACGTTGCATGTCCTGCGCCACGGGTTTCGCTGCTACGGCAAGACCCTCCGGCTGGCCTATTTCCAGCCGAACACGGGCATGAACCCTGAAACGACTGCGCTTTATGCTAAGAACCGGCTGACGATCACGCGGCAAGTCGCCTTCACCTCGGTCAAGAAAGCCTCCGGCGGCAAGGCCAAGCGGTGCATCCTCGATGTGACGCTTGCCGTGAACGGCCTGCCGGTCGCCACCGCCGAGTTGAAGAACCCGCTCACCGGCCAGCGGGCCGTGGACGCCAAGAAACAGTATGAGCGCGACCGCGACGAACGCGACCTGATGTTCAAGTTCAAGGAACGCGCCCTCGTGCATTTCGCCTTGGACCCGGACGAGGTTTGGATGACAACGCGCCTCAAGGGGGGCGAGACGTTCTTTCTGCCGTTCAACAAAGGGCACAACCGAGGCGCGGGCAACCCGCCTGTCGAGGGCGACTGGAAGACTGCCTACCTCTGGAATGAGGTCTTGGCCCGAGATAGCCTCTTGGACATCCTGCAACGGTTCATGCATTTGGAGGTTAAGGAAAAGAAGGTTGCCACCGACCGAGGGCCGAAGACTGTCCGCAAAGAAACGATGGTTTTCCCTAGATATCATCAGCTCGATGCAGTGCGGAAGCTCGTGACCCACGCAAAGGAACATGGAGCGGGTCGCAACTACCTCGTCCAGCACTCTGCGGGGTCAGGCAAATCGAACAGCATCGCATGGCTGGCGCACCGTCTCGCGGGCCTGCATGACGCGGTGGATGCGAAGATTTTCCATTCGGTTATCGTGGTGACAGACCGCCTTGTTCTGGATCAGCAGTTGCAGAATACGATCTACCAGTTCGAGCATAAGACCGGCGTTGTCGAGAAGATAGACGAGAATACCCAGCAACTCGCCCGTGCGATCTCGAACGGGGTTCCGATCATCATTTCCACGATCCAGAAGTTCCCGTTCATCGCTCAGGCACTGCGCACTCTGGAGGACAAGGGCGAAGAGCTGACGCTGACCACGGCGGGCAAGCGATATGCCGTGATCGTGGACGAGGCGCATTCTTCTCAGACAGGCGAAACAGCATCGGCCCTGCGCGGCATGTTGAACAAGGACGGGATTGAGGCCGCCATCGCTGCCCAGCTTTCGGATGTAGAAGATGAGAACCTGACGGATGAGGCAAAAAGGGCGATCCTGCGGGACACTCTGCGACGTGGGAAGCAGCCGAACCTGAGTTTCTTCGCCTTCACGGCAACACCCAAGTTCAAGACCAAGGCGATGTTCGACGAGCCGGGGCCAGATGGTCAGTCGCCATTCCATGAGTACACGATGAAGCAGGCCATCGAAGAGAGCTTCATCATGGATGTCCTCCAGAACTATACGACCTACAAACGGTTCTTTGGACTGGTGAAGCAGATCGAGAACGATCCGCAGGTTCCTAAGCGGGCCGCTGCCAAGGTGCTGACCCAGTTTTTGACGCTGCACCCCCACAACATCGAGCAGGTTGTGACGATCATTGTGGAGCATTTCCGGGCGAACGTGATGCACGAAATCGGCGGGCGGGCCAAGGCCATGGTGGTTACCGGCTCACGCTTGGAAGCCGTGCGCTACAAGCTGGCCTTCGACCGTTACATTGAGGAACGCGGCTACAGGGGCATCAAGTCACTAGTGGCATTCTCCGGGACGGTAGAGGACCCCGCCATCCCGGACAGCGCATATACCGAAGTCGGAATGAACAGTGGGCTCCCCGAAGCGGAGCTGCCTGAGGTTTTCGACAGTGATGCGTTCCGCGTTCTGCTGGTCGCAGACAAGTATCAGACCGGGTTCGATCAACCGCTTTTGCAGGCAATGTATGTCGTCAAGCGGCTGGCGGGCGTGCAGGCCGTTCAAACGCTTTCTCGCTTGAATCGCATGGCACCCGGTAAGGCACGGACCTTTGTTCTCGATTTCGCCAATGAGGAAGACGACATCTTCAAGGCATTCAAGCCCTACTATGAGGACACGCCTGTCGGTGAGAATGTTGATCCGCAACGCTTGAACGAGTTGCAGCATCGGCTATTGGAATGGTCCATCTTCACACCGGCGGATGTCAGCGCGTTCTCGGTTGTCTGGTACGGGAAGAAAAAGGACCACACGGCCTCTGACCATCGCACAATGAACGCCATCTTGGATCGCGCAGTTGATGCGTTTCAGAGGCGTGAAGAAGAGGAGCGCGAAGAGTTCAGGGGGCAGATCACCGCCTTCCGCAACCTTTACGCCTTCCTGTCCCAGATCATCCCCTACCAGGACAGCGAGCTTGAGCAGTTCTACACATTCTGCCGCAACCTGATCTCCAAACTGCCGCCTCCGGGCGATGGGTCCTCGTTCACATTGGATGATGAGGTTGCGTTAAAGTATTTCCGCATCCAGCAGATGACGCAGGGATCAATCAGCCTTGACGAGGGCGAAGCCGACCCGCTGAAAGGCCCGACCGATGTCGGCTCGGGGGCGCGGACAGATGAGGAGGTTGGGCTGAAAGACCTAGTGGAAAGGCTGAACGAGCGGTTTGGGACGAGCTTCACTCGTGCAGACCAACTCTTCTTTGAGCAGGTCCGCGAGAGTGCGCAGGGCGACGAGCGCATTGTCGAGGCCGCGCTTGCTAACAAGTACGACAATTTCGCGTCCTATCTTGAACGGATGCTTGATGAGCTATTCATCGACCGCATGGACGGTAACGAAGAGGTGTTCTCAAAAGTGATGAGCGATCAGCCTTTTCGTGCAGCAGTTCACAAAGGCTTGGCGAGGGAGCTTTACGAGAGGATCAGGGCGGGGCGCCGCCACTGACTCGCAATAATTCGGAATTGGCAGATTGAAGGGTTTTCACATACCTGATCTTCCCCCGTGCCCTAGGATGCGGACTCATAATATCTTGCCCAAAGATGCGAGCAGACGATGAGCACCGCGGCGAGATAGTTTTGTGCCGATTTCTCGTATCGTGTGTCGACCTTGCGGAAGTGCTTGAGCTTGTTGAAGAACCGCTCGACAAGGTTGCGCTGTCGATAGATCGCCGGGTCCACCGAGCGTTGCGCCTTCCGGTCGCGCTGTGTCGGGATATGGCCGCGTCCGCCGCGTGCGGCGATCAGCTCCAGGATGGCGCGGGCGTCGTAGCCCCGGTCGGCCACGACTTCGCCAGGCGCGGGATGAGCGGCCAGCAACCCGGCAACCGCCGCCTTGTCAGAGCCCTGCCCCGGCGAGAGCGTGATGACCACCGGCAGGCCGCGATGGTCGACCATGGCGTTGATTTTCGTACTCAGCCCGCCACGAGAACGACCGATGCGGGATCTTCGCCCCTTTTTACCCGAGGCGGCATGCTGATGGGCGCGGATGATCGGGCTGTCGATGAACTGCATGCTGTCCGGGGATTTTTCTGCAAGCGCTTCAAAGACCTGCACCCAGACACCCGCCCTGGCCCAACGGTTGAAGCGGTTATAGACGGTGGTGCAGGGGCCATAGCGCTCGGGAAGATCGCGCCAGGGCGAGCCGGTCCGCGGCACCCGGAAGATCCCGTTCAGCACCCGCCGGTCATCCACCCGCGCGACCCCGCGCGACTTGTTGGGAAGCAGCGGGCAGATCAACGCCCACTCGAAATCGCTCAGATCAAAACGGGCCATGCTCACCTCCGCTGACGGAAGTGAAGCAGATAAGGGGCCGGCCGGGAATCCACTTTAGGAGTTCAGAACCTAGCTGCGAAGGTGAAACGGCGAGAAGCGCTCCGATACTTGAGGTCGCTGCGCTGTTCGCCTTCGCTGCAGCGGCATTTCCGTTGCTGCTCGTGCGGAAGGTCATGCAAATGGGTGCCGAAGCTTAATGCGAGTTGGTGCCGATCCGAGTGAGAACCAACACGTATTGTCAGTTCAAGAAGGCATGCAGCTTACTCGTTAGAAAATGCATCGCTCGCGCATTGGAAACTATACGTGACCTGCCCCCCTTCGGTCCCTCGTTCATAACGAGAGTCTGCGGGTTTGATCTTGATAATCATGGGTTTCGGTTTGGGCAAGCGCGCCGGGCGCGGAGCCCTCAAATTGCTCAAGCGCTCGGCGCGCTTGCAGTGGC
>NZ_JBGFGP010000063.1:0-281 GCF_041224545.1 Sedimentitalea sp. XS_ASV28
GACATGTCGCTGGCCGACAAGATCCAGACCATCTGCAAGCGCATCTACCGGGCCGACGAGGCGCTGATGGACAAGAAGATCCGCGACCAGCTGAAACAGTGGGAAGAGGCGGGCTATGGCAACCTGCCGATCTGCATGGCCAAGACGCAGTATTCCTTCACCACCGACCCCAACCGCCGCGGCGCCCCCACCGGCCACTCGGTTCCGGTCCGCGAAGTGCGCCTCTCCGCCGGCGCCGGTTTCGTGGTCGTCATCTGCGGCGAAATCATGACCATGCCCGG
>NZ_JBGFGP010000081.1:0-17171 GCF_041224545.1 Sedimentitalea sp. XS_ASV28
CGCCACTGCAAGCGCGCCGAGCGCTTGAGCAATTTGAGGGCTCCGCGCCCGGCGCGCTTGCCCAAACCGAAACCCATGATTATCAAGATCAAACCCGCAGACTCTCGTTATGAACGAGGGACCGAAGGGGGGCAGGTCACACAGCATGTACTCCAATCGCTTGTCGTTCATTGCCATTGAATTGATACGTTTCTGTTCTGGTGTCACGTTTTCCACCCAACCAACTTCCGAAAACAGGAGAGGAAGGTCTTCATCGAACTGACTATTTTCCGCTAGGCATTGGCGGTAAAATCGAAGATTTCGGTCAGTCTCCGGGCGAGACTTCGCCCGCTGAGCTCTGGCGAAAACCTCTGTTTTTACGTTTATGATTTCAAAAATTTCCTCTAGGCAGCGACAATACACACCTGAAAGAACAGTAGCGCCATCGGACGTGTACTTTCCACAGGTCACTGGCTTCTTCAGGTAGTGTTCATATACCGCCCGGAGGGCTAGAGCCGTTCGGTCAGCCAGCGCATTCCCTCTTCCCTGATGAGGCGCCTGCCGTTCGAGATGACCACGGTATGCGGAAACAAGTCGGTGGATTTTCTGACGCGGCGCGTTGAATAAGTCCACATCGAACATGAGGTTCCCTGGTGCCGGAATGCTAGCCAAGTATGCAGCTAGCCTCTTGCGTAGATCGTAAACATCAATCGGGGCAGTCGCACCAACCAGGCAAGCTTCTTCCTCGACCAAGACCTGCTCTGCTTGCCGGAGGGCCGCAATAGCGAGCGCGGTTTCCCTCTTTCCGTGTTGATTCCTGTCGAGATACCAAATCGGCCCCTCGTCATCGTTGTAAATCAGGCTCGCTCCGAAATACGCTTCTGCGCAAACCAATGGAATACGGAGATATTCTTCCAGAACGTCATCTATCTGATTCACCTTTTCTGCGTGAGCTTGCCGATACGGATTTATGTCCGGGACGGAATAGTCTGGTTTGTAGGCAGCCCAACGCCGCCGGGAGACGCGAGTTCGCTTTTCACGTGCTAGCCGCCAATAGTGTGCATCCTGGTCATCCATCCTTCATACCCCCATGAACGTGTTCCGACCACTCAGCCATCAGCGCCCGACGTCTGTGCAATAGATCGGATCGTGCATAGGCCCGCTCCACTTCCGAACCCACCTTGTGCCCCAGGCTCATTTCCGCCACCTCGCGCGGATGGTTCCCCACCTCGGAAGCCCAGTCCCGAAAAGCGGATCTGAACCCGTGAACAGTCACACCCTCGATCTCCATGCGTCGCAACAGCATCAGCATCGACATGTTAGAGAGCGGCTTGTGCCGACGCTGGCCTTCAAAGACACATTCGGAGCGAAGGGCTTTCAGTGGCTCGATGATTGCCAACATCTGATCTGTAAGCGGGACGCGGTGTTCGACACCCGTCTTGGTGCGTTCTTCGGGGATCGTCCAAATCAAATCATCGAAGTCAAACTCATCCCAGACAGCTTGCAGCACCTCGCTGGTTCGGCAACCCGTCAGGCAGGTGAACATCAACGCCTTGGCGGCCATCCCGCGTTGTGCGGAGAGCTGCGCGTAGAATGCGGGCACATCCTGCCAGCGCATCGCGTTGTGGTGCTTCACCTTCGCCTTCACACGCGGCAGCACGCGGGCGTCCATCACGACCGTCACGGGGTTTTCGCCCTCGCGGTAGCCACGAGACCGGGCCACATCCAGGACCGCCTTCATTCGCTGCGCCACCCTGCGCGCTGTTTCGTGCTTCTCGGTCCAGATCGGGGACAGCACCTGTAATATTTCCGGCTGGTCGATATCCGAGACGGGCATTCGGCCGATCTTGGGGAAAGCATAATCTGCAAGCGTATTGATCCACTGCTGACCGTGCTTCGGGTTCTTCCATGTCGGCAGGCGCTCGATGTGGACCTGCCGGGCTACCTCTTCGAAACAGGGCACGTCCTGGTCCTTGTGGTATTTCGGATTGAGGCCCTGCTTGGCGAGGCGGCGATACTCCAAGGCGCGTTCGCGAGCCACGTTGAGCGTCACCACGTCAGCACCGCCGAGGCCGAAGTCGGTGCGGAGCGGCTTTCCCTGCCGATTCCGCTGCCCCTTCACCGTGACGCGGACGATCCAACGCCGCGCGCCGGATGGATCGACGACCAGATACAGCCCGTGGCCGTCCCCATGTCGGCCAGGGCCGAGCGTTCGGACCAGATTCTTCGTCAGCTTTCCCGAGGTATAGGCCATAGAAAATACCACAGTTCGTACCACCAAATGAACAGAACCGAGCGTGATCGAAACGAAGCCAGTGAGAACAACGAACGTAGATGAGCGCATAAGTTCAGTAACTTATACGCTATCAAGCGGTCCCATAGGGTTCAATGAAAATGGTGGGTGGCGGAGACGAAGGGATTCGAACCCTCGAAACGGTTCCCCGTTTACTCCCTTAGCAGGGGAGCGCCTTCGACCACTCGGCCACGTCTCCACGGACGCGTATATCCAAGCGACGCCGGGGAGTACAAGGCGAAAATCCGTCTTTTTGTATTTTGGTCACGAAGGTCGGAGCCGGGTTTGCATTGTCGCGGGACGGGATTTTGAGAATGCATCCGGATGTGGTGCGCGCCGGGCGCGAGTGGCAATGCTGCGTGCCCTGCCTAGGAGCGCAGCGTTTCGACTTCGCGGGCCATGTCTTCGGCCAGGGCGTGAAGGTCGGCGTGCGCGGTGCCCTGATGCAGTTCCAGCCGCAAGGCGGTGACGTTGGCCTGATATCTGTGCGCCAGTCGTTCCGGATCGGCATCCTCGGGCAACTCGCGCAGGCGGATTGCGGATTCAAAGGCCCCGGCAATCTCGCCGCGCATGGCCCTCAGGTGCTGGCGCGCGCGTTCGGCGATTGCCGGGTCGGTGGATCGCGTATCGATCAGCGACTTGGTCAACATGCAAGCCTGGCGCCCGGCATCTGAGTCCGAGAGGGATGAAAACTCGCGCAGGTGGTTGGCAAGCCCGGTCAGCGGCGAGTCTGCGCGGGCAATCATCTGTCGGAACGCCTGCCGGGAGTTCTCGTAATACCTGTCGAGTGCCAGGAGATAGAGGTTTTCCTTGCTTCTGAACGCCGCATAGATGCTGCCGGGTTTCATTCTGAGCGCGGCTTCCAGATCCTTCAGCGATGTCGCGTGATAACCCTTGTCCCAGAACAGGGTCATGGCCGCATCGAGCGTGCTTTCGCGATCATAAGGTGTGGCGCGTGCCATCGGTTCAGGCCTTTTCCCGGTCCATCTCTCGCAGGAAGTTCGTATAGTTGTCCACGCCCTGCGCACCGGTCACAAGATATTTGCGATCGAGTACTATGGCGGGCACGCCCTGAATCCCCTGCTGTATCCAGAAACGCTCGGCATCGCGTACGGCCTGCGCAAAACGCTGATCCGTCAGGACCGCAAGTGCTTCGTCACGATCCAGACCGATTTCACCGGCGATATCCGCCAGAACCGCGTTGTCCGACAGGTTTCGCCGGTCGGTAAAATGGGCCGAGAACAACGCCAGCTTGAGATCGTGCTGACGTCCTTGCTGATCTGCCCAATGCAACAGCTGATGCGCGTTGAACGTGTTGTGCATCCGGAACCCGTCATCCCAGCGGAAGTCGAATCCGAGTTCCGCACCAAGTGCGGTCATCTGTGCGCGGTTCTCTTCCGATTGTGCGCGGGTCGATCCGTATTTCTCGGCGACATGTTCGAAGGCGTCCTGCCCCTCGGGTGGCATATCCGGGTTGAGTTCGAACGGGTGCCAGTGAATTTCATGCGCGGTTCCCGTTGCCTCCAGCGCCTTGGCAAGCTGCCGATAGCCGATGATGCACCACGGGCACATCACATCCGAGATGATGTCGATACGAAGAGGGGTGGTGCTCATGCGGTTTCCTTTCCCGGCAAGACCCGCCACATCATGCGGCGGGTCGTGATCATCCCTGACCTTTGGCAGGGCCATGATCTCTGTCGTGTTTCAGGCTGCGGCTTCGCGCCGCGACCATTCATATTTTTCAAACACCTTGTCCACGGGCGTTTTCGCGAGGTGGTTGGTGTAGTTCGACATGATCTTCTGGCTGTAGCCGAGGATCACTTCGAGAATGTTGCGTTGGGTGAACCCTGCGTCAAGGAAGGTCTGCACATCGGCATCCGAAACAAACCCGCGATCACGCACCAGTTTGAGCGTGAAGGTGCGCAGGGCTTCGAGCCTCGGGGTGGGAAGCGGGGTTTCATTGCGCAGCGCCTCGGTGATGGAGTCATCGACCTTCATCATCTTTGCGATCCCGGTATGGGCGGGCACGCAATAATGGCATTCGTTTTCCACGTTGATCGCCTGCCAGACAACGGTCAGCTCGTCCTTGTCAAAGCTGGAGTTCAGGAAGAGTTCGTGCAGTTTCTGATAGCCTTCGAGCAGGCCCGGCGCTTCGGCCATGACACCATGCAGGCCGGGCAGGCGGCCATTTGCAGCGATGGATTTCGCGACAAGCGGTTTGGACGCCTCGGGTGCGGTCTCTTCCGTGTGAATTGTGAACTCGGTCATCTGTTTCTCCTGATAGTCGGTGCGCGAGTGGTGGATCGGAGCCGGCAACGCCTGATGTGCTGCCGGAATGAGTCGGAATGGCGGTTCATGATGAACCGGCGGCCTTGCCTCATGCGAACCGCTGTGAAGCAGATATAGGAAGTTTGAGCGATCACTCAATACTTGATTTGAGCAATCACTCAAACGTGAGCGTGAAAATGCGTTTTACGCGGAGCCGGTTTATCCAGCGCCGCCTGCGATCCCGCAAAATAAAGAGGCCAGCCGCAGCGGGCCGACCTCTCTGTTTTTGCGGTTGCGGCTCAGACGAAGCTGAACAGGTCGTCGTCGGGCAGGTCGGCATTCAGCAGTCGAACCGATCCGTAGGTCGCGTCACCGCTTGCCGTGATGATCGTGTGCTTGCCGGAGGTTTCCACGGTGACGTCCGAGGGCGCGAGGTTGCGGAACACCAGATCGTCCTGACCGGCTTTGAAGCCGCGCAGAACATCCGAGCCGAACGCGCCGTCGAAGATGAAGGTATCCGAGCCGTTGCCGCCGATGAGCAGGTCGTTGCCGGAACCGCCTTCAATGGTGTCGTTGCCGTTGCCGCCCTTGATCACGTCATTGCCGTCGCCGCCCTTGATGTCATCGCGGTGCATACCGGCCAGGATGAGGTCGTTGCCATCGCCGCCCTCGATCGCATCGCGGCCTCTTCCGCCAAGGATCAGGTCGTTGCCGCCCATGCCAGACAGCACATCCGCACCGCTGAGTCCGATGATCTGGTCATTGCCGTTGCCCCCGGTCAAAGTATCGCCGGTTTTGGTGCCGACAAGCACGAGGTCATCGGCGCGCGAGCCAAAGTCAAACGCGGCGACGATGGGGTCGTGATCGGAGGTTGCATCGACAAAGTCGGTGTTTACATGCACCACGTCGACTTCGACACCGTCAAGCAGGCTGTCGGTGGCAAGGATGTGGTCAAGCATCTGGCCGTTGCCATCGAACACAAAGCTGTAGGCGTCATCCTGCGTGATCTTGCCGATCAGGTTGGTCAGCACCTTGTCAGCGCCGACACCGGTCAGATCCTCGGCCAGTTCGTCAGTGAACTCGAAGGTGTTGAAATCACCCAGGGCCGAGATCCGCGCGTCCGCGTCTCGTGCCAGAAGCGCGTCTATGACCTCGTTTATCGCCAGTGCCTGCTGTTCCCGTTCGTCTTCGCCGCCTTGGTTGAAGGGTTGCTGTCCGCCAAAGATCGGTTCCGAGCCGAAACGGGACGAGAAGTGGTTGTTGATGAGGGTGATATCCTCGCCATTGAACCGGAACGTGCCGAGCAACGGATCGCGGGTGCCCTCGAACGCGTCCGGGTTTGTCACGCCATAACCGGCCAGAACGTTGCTTTCCAGCGTCTGGAACCCGATGGCATCGACCCGGTCGGTGTTGTAGAGGAACGCGTTGCGAATGTTGCCGCCGGGGACGCCACCGTTTTCCCCGTCGACATCGACCACCGCGCTGACATAGCTGTAACGCGGTCCGCCGGCGGCCTCGATGGCATCGACAATTGCCTGCAATGTGGCATCCGCGGTCAAGGTGCCATCATCGGCGACACCCGAGTCGTCCTGGATTTCCTGCAGCGCGAGGATGTCAGGGCTGCCCAGATTGGTTGCGATCTGCACACCAAGGCCCGCGATCTGATCCGCGTCTCCGTCGCCGGGGTTCGCGGTGACGTTCAGCACGTTGTAGGTGGCGACCGTCAGCGTGTCGCTGTCCCCGGCAATCGCGGTGATCTCCGCCCTGTTGGCCGAGGAGGTTTCGACCTCGAACCTGTCGGTAACGTTGATCTCGTAATTGCCGAAGGCATAACCGACAACCCCGGTAATGTCGCTCAGGTCATCGCCAAGGTTGATCTTTGGCGGGGTGAAACCCTCGGGCAGCAGATCGGCAAAGGCGTCATACTGGATCTGGATGCGTTCCGGGTTGAGATCGCCCAGCCCGTCCGCATCGGCGTTGATGATCAATGCGCCGCGATCATTCAGCCCGCCGCTGGCCGAGCCAGCGGTCACGCCGGTCCCGTCATCGGACACGACCCATGTCTCGTCATACCGGTTGGTTGCCGAAATCGCGACAGGGTTGTCGACGGTCACGAGCATGCCTTCGAGCGACTCGTAGAAATCGATGCCATCCTGTTCCGGATCGAATGCACCCGGCTCCTGTTGCAGGTTGACGGGCGTCTCGTCGGGCGAAATCACCAGTTCGGTCGGGGCGGCACGGCCGGCTTCACCGATCACCGTGGCGACGACGGTGTTGCCAGTCGAAAGCAGTTCCGCTTCGCTGGAGATGATCTGTGTCACCGACAGGTTCCCGGTGTTCGCACCGCCCGGTATGAACTCGCTGACCTCGCCGCTCACCCGGACTTCGTCGCCCACCGACACCAGCCCCTGCGCCGCGCCGTTGCCGGTAAAGACAAAGATCGCATCCGAAGTGGCGTCATTGCCATCGCCATCCGGGTCTTGCAGGTAATACCCGTTGAAGTCGACCGCGGTGACGATGCCCGTTGTGGTGACGGTCTGACCGTCATAGGCCGAGATATGCCCGGCCCCCTGGATGTCCGGGATCGTCACCAGCGGGCTCAGCGAGGTCAGTTCATAGACGACCGTGCTGCCGGAGATTTCGTAGGATACGGCGATCTGCGCGATACCGGTATTGCTGTCCTCGGCCGCGATGAACTCGATCACTTCGGGGCCATGCCTGGCAATCGCGCCCGGGTCCGTGTTGTCCACGTGGCTGGGCGCAATGTAATCGACAAATTGCGCGTTGGCGGGATCGTCGATGTTGTAGATCATGATGCCGCTGTCGCGCTCAAGGCCGATGAAGGCGTACATCCGGCCGCCAATCTCGCCGACCTCGATGGCTTCCGGTTCGGGGCCCTTGGCGTCCGAGCGGTCCTCGTCGCCCTGACCGTCATCGTCGTTGAACCGCTCCGGTGCGATCTCGGCGATGATCTGTTCGAATTGCGATCCGCTGTCAAAGACCAGCGTGCCATCTTCGTCGAATATCGAGAACGAGCGCGAAGAGAAGCTGTGGATAACGTCGATATCGCCGTCGCCATCGGTATCACCGTCAAGCGTCGATACTTCGAGCCTTTCGATGCCGACATCAGTGTCGGGGTCCGAGTCGATCAGTCCCCTGGCCAGCAGGTCGGCCAGAAGTGCCGGATCCAGCAGGCCATTCTCGGCCATATCCGCGACCCGTGCCTCGTCACTGCCGCGGCTGTCGCCCTCGTTGGCGGTCAGGATATAGGTCTTGCCGCCGATCTCGGTCGACGCGATGGCGTCCGGCATCCGGAACCCGACAACATTGTCCACGGTGCGAATGTCGATATTGCCGTCATCCAGCGGATCCAGCGCGGTTTCGCTGAAGTCCACGGTGCCCAGCCCGAACATGTCAATCACGTCGCCCGTGGCAAGGTCGATCCGGGCAATGGCGTTGTTTTCCTGCAGAGCAACAAAGGCGGTGGCGCCGTCGGGGCCGATCGAGATGTATTCCGGCTCCAGATCCTCGGCGATGCTGACGCCAGGCTGGATGCGGATACCCGCAGCGCGCGCCGCGTCTTCAAGCCCGTTGAACCGGGTGAAATCGACGATAACGGCGTCTGGTCGGGCCGGGTCGGTCACATCGATCATGGCGACGGTGCCCAGCGGGTTGTCGTCATGATCGCTGTCTTCGTTTTTCTCGCCTTCTCCCGCGACCAGCAATTTGCTCCCGTCGGCACTGAAAGTCAGCTGATCGGGCAGGTTGCCGACATCCACCGTCGAGATCAGGTCGCGTGTTTGCGCGTCAAAGAGCGCGACAAAACCGGGCTGCGACAGGTTGATGTCCTGGCCAAAGACCGACGTTTCCAGCGGTGCGCGGCTGATTGCGACGGCTATGACGCCGTTCTTCACGGCCACCGATTGCACACCGACAAACCCGTCCAGCCCGGTGAGGTCGATTGCGTCCGGCGCTGTGGTGCCGTTCGCGCCCGGCAACGGGAAGATATCGATCCGCCCCATCGCGCCGTTGGTGACAAAAAGCACGCCATCCTCATGCGCGACGACTTCTGACGCGCCGGCGCCGCCCGCGCCCTCGAATTCGGCGATAACGGCATAGGTCAGTTCACCGGTGGCGACCGGCGTTGGGGGCAGGGGGCTTTCAAATACCGTGTCTTCACGGAAAGTCACGTTCTGAATGCGCGCATCCGTGTCGGTGTTAGACGCATCAAACACCTGGCCATTGTCCGGATCGTTGACCGCGAAAAGATCGCCGGTCGAGCCGGAACGGAAAATCAAACGGGGCTCGTCACCGGTGTAGACAAAATCGACGCCGCCCAGTTGTGCGCCGAACAGAAACCCCTGGTCCGCGGTGGAATCCGGGATACCGATGGCGTCGTGAACCGTGGTGATGCCCAGCGACTCAAGGTTCACGTCGATGACGCCATCGTCGTTGAGATCGAGATCATCGCCGACGGTTCCGGTAAAGGCATCGACCAGGGCGAGGGTAAAGCTGGGGTTCTCGAGATCGGGAACCGTGACGGTCAGCAGGCCATCGGCGTCATAGGTGCCAGAGATCGCCGCGATCCTGTCGATTGTGCCGACGGTGCCGGCGTCGCTTTCGATGCTGAGCAGGATGCCGGAAAAACTGGCCGCGGCCATGCCGCTCAGTTCGAATGTCACGTTGGCGGGGTCGACCCCGATCGGATTGGGCTGAAATTCACTGATCATGTTCATGGGACGGTTCTCCGTGCGGCAGCAATGACAGGCTGAAATAAGGTGAGGCAGCGGCCCGCAAATCGCGGACATCGCCCCTTATTCGGGACCGGACTTGAAGCTTTCATGTCAGTTTCTGTTCAGATTGGTGAAACCGCCGGGGCATCGACATCGCGCGGTTGCACGGTGAAGACGAAAACCCGCCAATCATCAACAGGATGTCGCGCCCTCGCGAGATCGCCAGCCGGTCACGATCTTTTGCCGCGTTCGACTGCGGATGTCGTCACGGTCATCGCCATCGCGCCTTTCAGCCGGGTGCGTGGCTCAGAGTTTGGAAGAAATCACACCGGTTGCGAATCCGCCCATGCGCAATTCGCCGAACAGCCGCTGGTATTCCATCTTGGGGCAAAGGTCCTGGATAACCGTGACCCCGCGCGCTTCGGCCTTTGCCGCCGCTTCGTCATGTTTGACGCCGATCTGCATCCAGATTGTCTTGAGGTCAGGAAATGTCTCAAGCGCCTCGTCAACGATCGGTGGCACCGCCTCGGAGCGCCGAAAGATGTCGACCATGTCCACCGGGCGATCGATGTCGCTCAGGCTGCCCACAACGGTTTGGCCGAACAGCGTCTTGCCGGCATGTCCCGGATTGACAGGGATCACCGTATGGCCCTTGAGCCCGAGATACCGGGCCACGTAATAGCTCGGGCGGACCGGGTTCATCGATACGCCGACCACGGCAATCACGCGGGTGCGTTTCAGCACCTCTTTCAGCAGGGTATCGGAATAGCTGTTCATGAGTGTTCTATAACCGCTTCGTGCGCGATAAAAAAGCGCCCAAGGCGATGCCTTGAGCGCGAAGTGTGGAACGAGGGACAGTCAAATGATGCGCGATTGTTCCATTCGCCATCCCGATTGATATATGCTCGCATCCGTGGTTTTGAACCCCCCTCGCATTTCTGTGAAGGCGCGCTTCATTCGTCCCGCAGCACTGCAGGCCAATTCGTATCGGCCTCGGCGATATATTCGCTCACGTTTTCGACCCACCGGCTCCAGACGGCCTTGTCGTGAAGCAGGTAGAGTTTGCCGTCGATTATCCGGTAAAGCATCGGATCGGTTTTCAGAACCAGCCCCTGCGACACTCCAAAGGCACAATATCCACCATATTGCGGCGCATAGGCGCGCGGGTTGGCCTCGAATTTCTCGCGGTTCTTGCGCGATATGAACTGCCAGATCACGCCCTTCCAGAGCACCGCATGGGTCGGGTCGCCGGGCAGGGGTTTTTCCGAGGTGAAATAGCTCACCACATCATACCCGGCAACCGCCTTGCCATGGTCGGCGCGGAACACCGGCGCATCGGCGCGCGCGACGGACATCGTCGCGCCAAGGCACAGGCAGAGAACGGCAAGCCAACCCGGATGCGGGCGCGAAAGAAGTGTCATGAGAGTCATGGCTTCACAATGGCGACGGAACCCGCCGGAGAAAAGACAGGATACGCAGTTGTGAAAGCCGGTTGTCCAAGCTGTGATCAATATTTCAGCCGCGCCGCCTGAACCCCTCAGTCGAAAATGTCCTCGATGACGTCAAAGGCCTCGTCGAACAGTCTGGACAGGACAGTCTTGCGCTTCTTGCGCGATTTCGACTTGCGCGGTTTCACGATTTTTGCCGGTGTCGACGGCCGGCGTGGGGTCAATTCACGGTCGCCGCTGCGATCCTTGCGCAACATCTTGAGATCGTGAAGCGGCGCGCCGCAGGCGGAACAGGCCAGCTCGTGCCGAACCTCGCCCGACAGCACGAGCGCCGCGCGGGTGCCGCAATAACAACAGGTCGCGATCTTGGTCGGTCGTGGCATCCGGCTGGTGTCTCTCCGTGGTTCGCGTCGATCTAGTCACACACCGGTCCGGTTTCAACGCGGTCGGGGCGTGGACTGGCTGCGCGACGCGTAAAGTGCGAGGGCTGCGGCGTTTGACACGTTCAGTGATCCGAACCCGCCGGCCGAGCGAATCCTCACCAGTTCGTCCACCGTGTCCTTGGTCTTGGCGCGCAGGCCGGGACCTTCCGCACCCAGCACAAGCGCCACCGCGTGGTCGGCGCGCCCTTCAAGCGCCTCCTCGATCGTGCGCTCCGCCTCACCGTCGAGACCGAGCACGAAATAGCCCATCCGCTGCAACTCAACGATCGTGTCGGCGAGGTTGCGCACCCGCAAATAGGGCTGGCGTTCCAGTGCACCGCTGGCTGTCTTGGCCAGCGCGCCGGTCTCCGGGGCGGAATGGTGCCGGGTGCCGATCACCGCCGACGCGCCGAGGACCTCGGCGCTGCGCAGGATGGCGCCGACATTGTGCGGATCGGTCACCCGGTCGAGCAGCACGACCCGCGGTGCCTCGGCGCCGATGCAGACGTCACCAAGGCTGCCCCATGACAGCGGCCGCACCTCGAGCGCCGCCCCCTGATGCACCGAACCCGGATCAAGCGGCGCGGGAAAACGCCGGGGGTCCGCGATCTCCGGCTCCATGCCGGACGCCGCAATCGCGTCGGCCAACCTGCTCTGGGCGTTCTGGGTCACGATCAGGCGCAACCTGGTGCGGCGCGGGTTCATCAGGGCGTCCCGCACCGCGTGCAATCCAAAGAGCCAGACCGTCTCCTCGCCGCGCGCTTTCTGCGCCTGTTCCTTTTCAATCACCCATCTGGGTTTTTTCATCGTTCCGACCTTTTAGACATGAACCGCGAAACCGGACGCAAATCGGCGGATTTTCCTGTTGACGCCCCTTTGGACCGCTTGTAATCACGCCTCCACGTCAGGCGCAATGCATGTCTGGCAGTGGGCGACAGGCCGCAAGGTGTGGCAGGGGACTGTAACTCCCTCGCGGAGACGCACGCCTGGTTCGATTCCAGGGTCGCCCACCATTTTCCCATGACATTTCAAAATGACGAGATGATCCGATCCGGTGGATTGGGGCCCGCCCCGCCTCTTGCGAGCCGTGCGCCACAGGGGTAAACGCCACCTGACAGAGTACGAGAGGTCCCATGTCGATTGATCAGAACACCGCCGCCCGGGTGGCCAAGCTGGCCCGGATCAAGGTCGAGGACGAGGCGCTGCCTGCGTTGGCCGCCGAATTCAACACCATACTGGGCTTTATCGAGCAGTTGAACGAGGTCGATGTCGAGGGTGTCGAACCGATGACTTCGGTAACGCCGCAACGGCTCAAGCGGCGGGCGGATGTGGTGACCGACGGGGATCAGCAGGACAAGGTGCTGGCAAATGCCCCCGATGCGCGCGAGGGCTTTTTCGCGGTTCCGAAGGTGGTTGAATAATGGGCGATCTGAACAAGCTGGGCCTGGCGGAGGCGCGGGATGCGCTGCGTGCGGGTGAGACGACGTCGGTGGAACTGACCGAGGCGTGTCTGGGTGCCATCGACGCGGCCGGAGCGCTCAATGCCTTTGTGCACAAGACACCGGAGCTGGCGCGCGAACGCGCGGCAGCGGCCGATGCGCGGATCAGGGCAGGGGATGCGCCCGCGATGTGCGGCCTGCCGGTCGGCATCAAGGACCTGTTCTGCACAAGGGGCGTTCCATCGCAGGCGGGCAGCCGCATACTGGAAGGGTTCCTGCCGGAATACGAATCCACGGTGAGCCAGAAACTCGCGGATGCGGGCGCGGTGATGCTGGGCAAGCTGAACATGGACGAATTCGCCATGGGCAGTTCGAACGAAACCAGCACCTATGGCAACGCGGTCAGCCCCTGGCGTCGTGGCAATGACGAGTCGGCGTTGACGCCGGGCGGATCCTCGGGCGGCTCTGCCGCTGCGGTTGCCGCCGATCTCTGCCTCGCGGCGACCGGCACCGATACCGGAGGCTCGATCCGTCAGCCGGCCGCGTTTACCGGCACCGTGGGGATCAAGCCCACCTATGGGCGCTGCTCGCGCTGGGGCATCGTGGCCTTTGCCAGTTCGCTGGACCAGGCGGGGCCGATGACGAAATCGGTACGTGACGCGGCGATCATGCTCGAGGCGATGTGCGGGCATGATCCCAAGGACAGCACCAGCGCCGATCTGCCGGTGCCGGATTTCGAAGCCATGCTGACCGGAGACATCAAGGGCAAGAAGATCGGTATCCCCAGGGAATACCGCATGGACGGGATGCCGGACGAGATTGAAAAGCTCTGGGCCGATGGCGCGGCCATGCTGCGCGATGCGGGGGCCGAGATCGTCGATATCAGCCTGCCGCACACCAAGTATGCCCTGCCGGCCTATTACGTGATCGCCCCCGCCGAAGCGTCGAGCAACCTGGCACGCTATGACGGCGTGCGCTATGGGCACCGCGCCAGGCTGGAACAGGGCGATGGCATCACCGAGATGTACGAAAAGACCCGCGCCGAAGGGTTCGGCCCCGAGGTTCAGCGGCGTGTGATGGTCGGCACCTATGTTCTGAGCGCCGGGTTCTATGACGCCTATTACAACCGCGCCCGGCGGGTGCGGACGCTGATCAAGAAGGATTTCGAAGATGTCTTTGCGCAAGGCGTTGACGCGATCCTGACCCCCGCGACACCGTCTTCGGCTTTTGCCCTGGGGGAAATGGCCGAGGCGGACCCGGTTCAGATGTATCTCAACGACGTCTTTACCGTGACCGTGAACCTTGCCGGTCTGCCGGGCATTTCGGTGCCTGCGGGACTCGACAGGACGGGTCTGCCGCTGGGTCTGCAACTGATCGGGCGTCCGTGGGAGGAGGGCGATCTGCTCAATACCGCCTATGCGCTGGAATCGGCCGCCGGGTTTGTGGCCAAACCCGCGAAATGGTGGTAGTCACGTTCGTCAGTTAGGTAACAACAGCAGGATGGCAGCAATGCAGTCGAAGGCCCGTTTGCCGCTGTTTCTGGGGCTTTCCCTCGGTTGGATCGCGGCCTGTGCGCCGCAGGTTCCCGACAGCGGCGCATCATACGCGGCGCGCGAGGCCGAACTTTCAGGCGGGGTGGCCAGTGCGGAACGGCTCACTGCGCCGGACCCCGTGTCGAGCCAGCCGCTTGGTGCCGCCGGTACCGTATCCACGGTGCCAGCTGGAGCCGGCGTGGCGCCGGACTCGCCCGAGGGCATCGCGGCCGAGACCGCAGCGGTTCTGGCTTCGAGTTCGACCACTGCCCCGGGGCAGACCCCGGTCGTGGCCAGCAGCGGCTTGTCGGTCGAGAACGATTTTTCCGCCGTGTCCGAGAACCGCACGATCCAGAGCGACGCCGCGCTGATCGCGGAGAACAGGGCCCGGTACGAGGTGATCGAACCGACGGCGCTGCCGGCGCGCAGTGGCGGATCGCAGCCCAATATCGTGGCCTACGCCCTGAGCAGCAGCCACCCCAGGGGGACGCAGCTCTACACGCGCGTCGGCATCAACCTGCAGGCACGATCCGTGCGCAAATGCGCGGACTATGCTTCTGCGGACCTTGCGCAGATCGACTTTCTTGCCAAGGGCGGCCCCGAACGCGACCGTATCGGGCTGGATCCAGATGGCGATGGCTATGCCTGCACGTGGGATCCGGCACCGTTTCGCAGGGCCCAGAACGGGTGACGCACACCGCGTCCGCGACGTGGGTTCCGTCTCCCAATTTCGGGCCGCGCCGGGACGGGCAAAAGCCGGAACTCATCGTGATTCATTACACTGCCATGACCAGCGCCGCAGCGGCGCTGGAGCGGCTATGTGACCCCGACGCCGAGGTCTCTGCACATTACCTGATTGCCGGAGATGGCACGCTCTGGCAGCTGGTCGCCGAAGAGATGCGCGCGTGGCACGCCGGCGCAGGCAATTGGCAGGGTAGGGACGATGTGAATTCACGTTCCATCGGTATCGAACTGGACAACACCGGGCGGCACGCCTTTTCCGAACCGCAGATGGCAACGCTTGAAACCCTGCTGCGCGCGGTGATGGCGCGATGGTCGATTCCCGCATCCGGGGTGATCGGACATTCCGACATGGCCCCGGCGCGCAAAGATGATCCGGGCGCGCGGTTCGACTGGCGGCGACTTGCGCTTCAGGGGCTTGCGATCTGGCCCGACGGCCTGGGGTTCCCTTGCGATTTCGATGTGGATGCCGCCAGATTCGGGTATCCTCAGGAGGCGCAGGAGGATGTCCTCGCGGCGTTCCGCGCGCGGTTCCGGCCCTGGGGGCATGGACCGCTCTGTGATGCGGATCGCGGCATCATGGCCAACCTGGCGCAGCGCTTTGGCGTTGACCGGGCACAGAACACCGCTTAGAGCGCAGGAGCGCGGAGAGCCGGATGGCCGCTGGCGTCTTCGGGCGCGAGAGGAAAGTCCGGACTCCACAAGGCAACGGTGCCGGGTAACGCCCGGGCGGGGCAACCCGACGGATAGCGCCACAGAAACACACCGCCCCGGAATGCTCCGGGGTAAGGATGAAACGGTGGGGTAAGAGCCCACCGCGCCGCTGGCAACAGGGGCGGCAAGGCAAGCCCCACCGGGAGCAATGCCAAATAGGACCCCCGCGCGGGCTGGTCCCGGCAACGGGATACCGCCGCTAGGCGCGCGTTGGCCGAGAGGGGTCGGGTTGGCAGCTTGAGGTCCCCAGCAATGAGGACCCTAGAGGAATGGTCATCGATCGGCAGGGCAACCTGCCGGGAACAGAATCCGGCTTACAGGCTCTCCGCGCAGTTCAACACAGATGAGGTCAGCTCTGCTGATTGCTTACCTGCGCATCGTCCACGGCAGGGGCGGCAGGATCGATGGCAGATGAACGCTCGGCCGCCAACTGGGTGGCGGCAATTGCGACACCGCAAAGGATGACGACAAGGGCAAAGGGGGGAAGACGCATAAAAAGCTCCACTGGTACAAATATCACGGTCTGCAAAAACAGGGGAATGTTAACCTTTGAACGGCTTCTTGTAAAGATTTCGCCGCGCGTCGCCGGGTTTTGGCAAAACACCTGTTGACTCGGGCCGCATCGCGGGTAAAAGCGCACGCTCAGATAGATTTTCCAAAGGGTCCGCCGCAGGCTGGCCTTTTGTTGCAGGAGAGATACCATGGCGAAGCCGACCACAATCAAAATCCGCCTGAACTCGACCGCAGGCACGGGCCATTTCTATGTCACCAAGAAGAACGCCCGCACCATGACCGAGAAGATGGTCGTTCGCAAATACGATCCGGTTGCCCGCAAGCATGTCGAGTACAAGGAAGGCAAGATCAAGTAAGTCTTTCGCAATCGCGAAATCGAGACGGGCTGCGCCAGGGCGCGGCCCTTTTTCGTTGCGACCATGCCGCATCGCATGCTGGCGGGCATTCCTGTTCCGGTGCCGGTGGGCTGCAGCCCAGAGCACTGTGGAACCGTTTTGTGTTGTAGTGTTTCCACCATTCTTCAGCTCATGATCTGAACTTCGCGCAGGCTTTAGAAAATTTGTCCGTTAAGGAAATCGGCCTTATGTATCAAACGCACCAACGATCTAGCTGAATCCCACGCCCATGTGAATCACAATGGGGCATGGGACAATCAATCGTAATTCATGGCCTGATTAAGAAACGCGCGGAACTGGCAGGCCAGCACAAGGCCGCTGTGAAGGCCGCTGACGCGATCAAGGCCGATCTGGACGCCATAGACCGTGCGCTGGTGCTGTGCGGCTATGAGGACGATCCCAGAGGCATAGCGCCGCGCGGGAAGTACAAGCAGCTTTTCGGGCGGAATGAGTTGAAGCTGACGATCATCGACATGCTGCGGGAAGCCCCGGCGGATGATGAAACGATAGCGGCGCGGATCATCGCTTCTAAAGGTTGGGGCGAGGATATGCACGCTGACCTGCCCCCCTTCGGTCCCTCGTTCATAACGAGAGTCTGCGGGTTTGATCTTGATAATCATGGGTTTCGGTTTGGGCAAGCGCGCCGGGCGCGGAGCCCTCAAATTGCTCAAGCGCTCGGCGCGCTTGCAGTGGC
>NZ_JBGFGP010000082.1:0-2222 GCF_041224545.1 Sedimentitalea sp. XS_ASV28
CGTCGGCATGCCCGCCTCTTGCTCCTTGATCATCCCGATAATCTGCGCCTCGGTAAAACGGCTCTTTCGCATTCGTCTGCTCCTTCAAGGTTGGGCAGACTCTACATCATGATGAGGGATTTCGCGGGGGGCAGGTCACCGCCCAGGGCTTTGTTGAGTTTGTCGCCGATGTTCTCGTGCGCTTCGTCTACCAGGTGGCCAAATCGCGATTGCGGCGGAACCCAGAACGTGCCGCTGCGCCCGTACCAAACCTTGTTCTCAGCTTCTTCGGCGGCCTGCTCCGGGGCCACGCCGCTCGCGATACGTTTTTGCACCACCTCTAAGCGGGCCTGTTCGAACACGTCCGAACAGCGCTTCAGGAAGAGCATCCCGAAAATGTACTCTTTGAATTCCGAGGCATCCATCTTGCCGCGAAGGATATCTGCAGCGCTAAAAAGGTGACGCTCCAATTGGGCGAGTGTCAGTGGCATCTACTGGTATTCCTAAGTTGGCGCGTGCTCAGAGCGTGCAAATGTACAAATTTCGCTGGCGTACGCCGCAGGACGGGCCGCAGAGGTATCAATGCGAGGGGCTTTAATGCATCGTGTCATTCTTCAATCAATTTTTTGAGCTGACGGTCTGCAAGCCGCAACGTGATGACGGAACCCGAAAGAATGGGCACCAGAATTCCAGATAGTGCTACCGCAAAGATGGCCGCGCCGGATATCAACGTAAAATCATGAGGCTGCCCCCCAAAACTCAGCCTTAGGAAACCGATCAAATAGAGTGCGCTGGCAACCAAGAGTACCGTATTGAGCGGTTCCAACGGCTCGACTGCGTTGCGGCGTGCACGCTCCAGTGTTGCGCGCCGAAGTTTCTTCCAGTTGTCGCTTGGCTTTTGCATCGGCTTAATCCCTTACCAGTTCGATCCAAGTGTGAACGTCATCATCTCTGACTTCCCGCCCCTCGAGATGTGACTGATACCAGCGCGCGACGATGGCCCCGCGCTTCTCACTTTTGATCTTTATGTTTTCTTCGTTGAGGTGCTGATCGAGTGAGGTCTCAATCTGTTTCAAGGCTTCAAAGTCATGAGATGCACGGACTGTCTGCGTTCCGAGCAATATCCACGCAGCATCTACTTCAAACCGGTCTGACATCGCGACAAGCGCCTCCACAGGAAGACCCCGTTGGCCCTTTTCGTAGCTGTGATAGGCGCGATGTGAGACGCCAATCGCCTCCGCCATTGCTGTTTGCGTCAGGCCTACTTCATTGCGCGCGATAGCAAGGCGCGCGCCCATAGCAATGAAAACTGATTTTGCGTCCTGCCGCATGCAAGGTTCCCTATTGACGAAATCGCCATAACGAGCGAAACTGCACGAAATGACGCATTTCATGCCCTTAGATCATCTGAGCATGTCATAAGGTGCAGAACAAGCGATTCTATTCATATCCAGAGATGGAGGCCGAAATTGACCCAGGAACGCCTGCTTTCACCCAAACAGCTCAGCGAGATCGTTGGGCTCAGCCCTGCGCAAATTCGCGCGCTGATGAACACCGGCAAACTGGAATTTGTGGAGATTTCATCGAAGACCAAGATGCTGACGATGAGCGGCTGGGAGCGATTCCAGAAGAACGCGACCAAGGTCAAAAGGGCCGAGGGCTCGGTGGCGAATTGACGGGGGTGTCTGGTTATGGCGACGACCAATCTCAATATCAGCGTGATCGACAAGCGCATGCTGAAGCAGTCTGAGGCCGCGAGTTATGCCGGGTTGCCGGTGAAGCACTTCAAGGCGGCTTGTCCCGTGCGCCCCGTTGAGTTGAAGCAAGGCACGCTGCTTTGGGATCGCCGTGACCTCGATCTCTGGATCGATGATGTGAAGTTCGGGGCCGTGACCGACACCCGCGACACCATTCTGGACCGCCTTTGATGACACAGGTGCGGGTCAAGGGTTTCAAGATTTTCAAGGACCGGCACGGCAAGCAGCGATGCTACCACCGAGAGACCGGCCACAAGGTTGACCTGACCCACGCACCGATTGGTTCTGCCGAGTTCTTCGCCGAATGCGAGACGATCCGCGCCATCGCCGAGGCACAGCGAGCGAAGGCAGGATCTGGAAATGATGGTGTGGATGGCTCCCCCGACGGCATCGCAATGTGCCATGCTGGTGCTGTCAAAGGACCAACAAAGGAATGGGAGCCATCCACATGGAGATTACAACACTCGGGATCGATATCGCCAAGTC